>DATBEY010000162.1:0-3882 GCA_036558765.1 Binatia bacterium
AAAGCTCTTCGGCACAAAGTTGAAGAAATGGCCGGTGCCCTCGATGATGCGCTGCGAGTGGGGCGTGCCGGCGGGAATATTCACTCCGACCGGGCTCTCGACGACCATTTTGTCATCGCGGATCTGGAACTCGATCTTGAGACCGGTTAATTCCGGTCCCGTGCCGATCGCAATGTGCTGCGTGTCGCAGTTATGCCGGTGCATATCGACATAATTCGCTTGGGTCGGTTGCACGTCGGAGACGCTGCGCACCACGGTGTAGAAGTTAGCCTCCGACTTCAGCGTTCCGTCGACAAAAACATAGCGCGTCCCCGGCGCTGCATCGCTATGGTACTTGATCTCGTTCGTTGGCCGCACTTCGGGCGGAAAAATGTAACCGGCGTAGCGGGTAAACTCGCGTTCGCCTTTAGCGAAATCGAACGGCTTGTCCTGATGAGTATAACCGCGGTTGCGAAACAAGACCGTCACCGTGCCCGCGCCGCCCGTCACTTTGTACTCGTGCCCTGTCCCCGTGGGAATGTAGACGCACGCAGGTGAAATGATCTTGTGCACCTTTCCTTCGAAGATAATCTGACCTTCAAGCCCTGTCAGGTCCCGGTTATTACCGATGAAATAGTAAAACTCGTCGGTATTGTGGCAGTGCGGCACCTGATAATCGGGAACCGGCGAAGGCAAATCTTTCGCTTCGTGGATCGCGACGTAGATATCGGCGTCGGGATGCGAATCGCGATTGATGAACACGTAACGCTTTACCGGCAGCGCGCTCAATTGACGCAGTGGCCGCTTCTCTTCATGCTTGCCGCCGAGCACACCGGGCCGCGCTTTAACGATGTATTTTGTCCACTCCATAAATGTCCTCTAAAATTACCTCTGCTCCATGCTACGCATGGATTGTAAGCCGGCCCGGGAGATTTGTTCTGCTCCCGGGACCGCGGCTTTTACGACTCGCCCATGACTTTTTTCATACGCTCGATGATATCCGGCGGCTGATTGATGACTTCCTTCGCCAAGGCCTCCAGCCGTTCGCCGCTGATCGGTGCAATCTCCCATTGCCGCTGCTTTGCTTCCGCGAGAAATTCCGCATCTTTCAGCATGTTCAAATAAGCGTCGCGGAGCAGCTTCACACGATCCGCAGGGATGCCCGGAGTTGCCAGAATCGGCCGGCCGAAAGCGCCAGGGCCCAAGACGACTCGCGCCAGCCGTTTCTTCGCATCCACGCCTTTTTCTTGCTCCATCAATTCCCAGATCGTTGGCGTATCGGGCAAGCGATGATTGCGCCTGTCGCCCGTTTGCACCAGGAATCTTACAAAGCCATTCTTGGCCCAGGTTCTTCCCGGCTCGCGCCCAAAGAAAGCGCTGATCGTTGTGCCTCGGCAATAGACCTCGTTCTTCTCTACGGCTAAATCCACGTCAGCGGCTCCCGGATAGCCGGTCACCACATTGATCTTGGCGCCGAAGATTTCCTCCATCAATTTGGGTATGTAAAATCCCGTGCTGCCGACTCCCGAAGCGCCACAGCGCAGCGGTTCACTGGCCTTGCGCAAATCGAGCAACGTTTTGTACGGTTGATCCGAGCGAACAAACATCAGCTCGTCATTTTCTTCGGGCGTGCCGATCCAGGTAAACTTGGTCCAATCGAACTGAACTTCCTTTCTGCCGAGGAGTTGCGCGAAATAAATCGGCGCTGTCACCGCCCCCAAGGTAAGGCCGTCGGGCTTGGCGATGCTATAAACATAGTTGGCCGCCGTCAGCGATCCACCACCCGGCATGTTCTGCACGATAATTTCCGGTTTACCCGGGATTTGTTTCGGCAGATGATGCGCCACTACGCGGGCATACAGATCGCTCGCTGCGCCGGCGGAAGCGCCGACGACGATTTTCATTTGTTTGCCTTTAAAAAAATCGCTCTGAGCACTGGCTTCGGCGGGACCCATCAACAGCAACGAGATCATCAACCATACCTTTTGCATGTTCATTAATTCCGTCTCGATTTCATTGCATAGCTCGCTTCGAGCTTGCTCAACTCCGTCATGCCGGTTGCGTCCCAGGGCAATTTTCCGCCGCCGGTAAACGGCGTGCCGCTGTGCGCCGCCGCGAATTCATCCCACGCGCGCATGTCTTTGTTTTTGAACTCCTGAAAAAAAGACCAGACCGCCGTTTTTAGAACCAAGTCCGGTAGAAACGTGTACCATGCGGCATTAAGCCCGAGCGCTTCATGCTGTTTGAGAGTGAGCGCCCGCGGTAGCTGGCCTTTCATCGCCGAGAATGGCCCTTTGACGACTCTGCGGGCGCGCTTAATTTCGGCCACGGAGTGCGGCGATTCGAACTGTACCCAATCGACGCGGCCTTGGGTTTCGTAAAGGCGCAGCCGCCGCAACAATTCATCCATGCCGCCGTTAACCGCGTTGCGGGCGTAGCACTGCGCCATAATGACGAAATCGCGATCGATCTCATTCTTCGCGTCCACTGCTACACGATAGCGCGTGACCGCGTCTTCGCGGCTGACGATGGAAATGCCCGCCGATCCAGTGCGTCGTTTCTGGTCCAACGGCTGGTCGTCGAGTCGTAGGCCGGCCAATCCCGCGTCGATACACTCCCGCACCAGGCGACGCACGGCCATAATTCCGCCGTGACCGGTATCCCCGTCCAGAATGACCGGTATCTTCACCGCGCGCGCGATCCACTTGGCAAACTCGACACACTCCGTCATCGACAGAATGCCCAGATCAGGTTGACCGGTATAGTTCCCGCCCGTAATACTGGTGCCGACGAAGCACGCTTCAACGCCGTTGGCCTCCATGATCTTCGCGTGAAAGGCGTTGGGCGCGCCGAGTACCGCCAAGACTTTGTTTTTGCGGCCGAGCAGCTGCCGTAATTTCTTGCTCGGCCTCATGCCGAATACCGCCGGTAATATTTCACCGCGTTGTCCCAGAACAGTTTGCGCAGATGTTCGGGTTTCAAGTTCCAGCCGATCACGGTTTCCGCAGAAACGGGAAACCAGCTCTCGCCGTGAGGGTAGTCGGAACCGAACATAAGAATGTCCGGTCCTAAAAGTTCAATCACGCTTTGGGTAATCTCTGCGCCTTCGGAAACTTCGATACTCTGGAAATAGCGACCGCCGGTAACATAGCTGCGAATAGTTTCTTTGAGCGGCGGCAACGCCTCGGGGCAGAGCTTGGTGTGCTCTTCAAGCCGACTAACCCACACCGGCAGCCAGCCATGTCCCGCTTCCAAGGTGCCCACGCGAATCGTCGGGTAGCGGTCCATGATCCCCGAGCCTATCATGGCGGCCATATTGCGCTGGCCACACCAGGGATGCGCGGCGGAGCGCTGCAGCCAGAGATTATCCCAGGAGTCGAGACCACCCGGCGCGTAGGGTGGCATGACCGTGAACGTGTGAAGAGCGATGGCTAAATCGTATTCCGCCGCAGCCTGCCAAATGGGTTCGAGGTCGGGATGATCGAGCGGGAACTGATACGGCGCATAGACAAACAGCGCAAGCGGCCAGTTCTCCTTGGCTGCGCGGCGCAATTCCGCCAGCGAAGTCTTGACGTCGCGTGCGCACACCAGGATCACTCCCTTCAAGCGCTCGGGAAAAACGGCGCAATAATCGGCCATCCAGCGGTGATAGGCTTCGTAAACCGCACTCTCGAGCGCAACGTCATCGATGGTGGTCCAGCAACCGAACCAACCCGAAGGCAGCATGAGATTGACATCGATCCCCTCGATATCCATTTCCCTCGCGCGAACGGCGGGATCGCGCTCGCAAAGGGGATCGGGTTTGCCGTGCTGATGGCGCTTGTAGCCGCTCATGTATTCGTTTTTCTGCGGGGCTCCGTCCCCGCTCAAGCCCAAACGGCGCTTATACGAACGCTCACCCAT
>DATBEY010000163.1:0-12296 GCA_036558765.1 Binatia bacterium
GGATCCGGAAAATAATCTTTATCGCCCCAACTGAATTCGATAAACCGCACCTGGGGGAAATCAACCATCTCCGGCACGTTCGCCAGGGAAATATCCTCGGCATACAGGACGATGGCAGCATGCCAGCCACCGTGCACGATGAAAACTGACTTACAACTTGATTCGGTTGCGCCGCAGGCCCAATCGGCGGCCGCTGGATTGACGAACCCTAAAAAGAATAAAAGGCAGGGTAGGGCAGCGATAATCTTGCGAGAAAAGAGGCGGAGCAGCATCGCCGAACCACATTCCGAGCGCAGAGAGGAAGGAGATTTTTCAACTCACACGTTCGCTGTCGGTCGCCGTTCGATGCGCAAACTCAGCCCTTTGCGTTTGATATAGACGTGCACCGCCTCTTTGCGCCGACCGATTTGTTCAATCAAGGTGATCAGCGAAGCATTGGGATCGGAATTGACGGAGGAATAGCGATGCGCGGCTCTCATGGCGCCGATCGCTTCGGCACCGGCAAAATAATATAGAAGCTTGTCATCATCGCTGACGGATTCGCCGCCGAATTTCCGGCGAAATTCCTGGATCGATAGCGCCGGTGGATCACACCGGGCAAGCTCCTTTGCCCTCGGAGTGTTTAACAATCGATCTTTCAGGTTGCCGTCGATGGAGTGCGCTTCTTCATCGCCCCAAAACCCAAGCGCGTAGAGCAGCACTTCATCCGTGACTTCTTTGTAGCGTTGCCCGACCATGACATTGATCGCTGCTTGCACGCCAAAGAATTGCGAATAGGGCGTAACCATGATCGGATAACCGAATTCGGCACGGACGCGCGCAACCTCTTCGAGCACCTCAGCGAGTTTGTCGAGTTTGCCCAGACTGCCGAGTTGAAAACGAAAATTTGAAATCATTCCTCCCGGCACCTGATGCATTGGATGAAATGCATCGTAGTGAACGGGTTTGCCGAGGGGCAAGTGTTCGCGCTCGGCTACCTTGATGAAGTGATCGCGCACCGGACGTAGGACCTCTTCGTCGATGCGAGTGGTGAAGCCGAGGGCGCGGGCATTCATCGCCACATTGAAGATGGATGGATTCGAGGAGCCGTCGGCCAGAGGCGGAATCGCCGTATTGACGGACCTGATACCGAGCTTGATCGCTTCGAGACAACAAAGGGAACCCAGTCCAGTGGTGCAGTGGGTGTGAAATTCAACGGGTATCCCTTTGGTTTCCCGCAAAATCAATGGAACCAGCCGACGGGTAGACTCCGGTGTCAGCAAGCCGCCGGGGTCTTTGAAACAGATGCGCGCGACGTCGAGCTTGGCAGCTTCTCTGGTTCGTTGGACGAAATATTCGTCGGTATGTTTAGGCGAAATCGAATAGATGATGTTCAAAATGGTTTTCAGCCCCGCTCGCTTGGCGGCATCGACCGCTTGCTTCCAATAAAGCGGCGTATTCGATGGGTCCGAAGTGCGCAGTTCCTCGATACCGTTCGCAGCCAGCCGCTCCAGCCAAAGATCGGCGATCGCCGGCGGCGTCATTTGAAAAGCGAGCATGGAGCGGCTCCGAATCGAGCGCAGCGGTGTTTGCCGGATGCGCTGCTTGAGGAGACGAACGCGCTGCCATGGGTCTTCCTTTAGATCGCGCACGCATTTTTTGTAAAATGCCGAGGACATCACTTCGATCGCCTCGAAGCCTGCGTTATCGAGGCGTTCCGCAATCGGTAGCATCATGTCAGTGCGCATGTTGGACGCCCAGAGGCTCAAGTGGCCATCGCGCAGCGTCGTGTCGACGAAGGAAATCGCATGGCCTGAGGGTATTGCAGTCATTGAAAGTGGTGCTGAGCTCCGCCTGGAAGCTCCCTTATTCGAGGTTCACGTAAGCGCGAATCCAGTCGTGCGGTGTTGCGGTGTGTCCTTGGCCGGTTGTGTCTTCCGCGAGAAAGATATCGCCGGGATGGAAAGTCATGCTCGTGCCGTCGCCGAGACCGATATCCACGCTACCCGCAAGCGTAATGACCCAGCGCCGTCTCGGCGCGCGGTGAAAATTGACAATGTGCGGCGCGAAAGCGGTTCTAATCAATAGTCCTGTTGCCGGCCGCGTCGTATTCAAAAACTCTGAGCGCTCGCTGGTATCGAGCGGTTCAAAATGCGAATGACCGTCTGCACCTGAATACAAGCGAAAAAATTTCATCGTCAACCTCGCAGTGGAACAATTACCGAATCGTGATGATAGCGCAATTGTATGTCGAATCGGATGACGCAGTGCAAGGAGGCAACGAAGGGATTTTGCCCGTTCGGAATCGCTCCAGGAGGGCGGCGCTGGGTTCCACCCTCCTGGAGGATGGTTAGTTAAGCCTGCAAATAGGAATGGAGCATGCCCCAAATCGTATAGAGCACGGTTAATCCAATCGTACCCCAGATCACCAGTTTTAGCCAAATGGGAAAGTCTTCCATCTTAATCTCCTCAAACACGCTCGGTGCTGCGTCGGCGAGCGGCGTGGGCGAGCGCGTCGAACAAAAATTGTATTCAGTTTAACGGAGCCTGGACTTCGGAGGAGAGAATCAAATGAGAAGAACGACGCTCAACCTGGGCAAGGTGTTGTAATTGTAGCGAATCCCCGAAGCAAACCGCCTGCAGGTCTGACTCAACAAGACCCATGCGTCAATCGCAAAGAGCGCAGCCGGGAGTACCGAGAGCGAAGCATGGGCGCCGCGCTGCTCATCGTCGATATCGAAAAATGTCGGAATGAGCTTAGCGGCAGTCGCAGTGAAAAGAGAATCAGTGCTGTCCGTGGGCACGATAATCGACCAGCTCTGATAAGAAACCGCCACGGTGAGAAAGATTACCAGGCTGATTCGGCTCACGGCACGCGTTATTCCTGCTCCACTTCTCGGCAAAATCTTATCCTCGCATCAAAGCGGCGTCACGCTAACCGGCGGTTTCCGATGTCGGGTCGCTTGCTCATAGGCGTAGGCAAACTTGATCATATTACCGTCGTCGTAGGGGCGGCCGAGGAACGTTATGCCCGCCGGCAGATGATCGCGGGTAAATCCGGCAGGAACGACAATCGAGGGCACATAGACCAGGAACGTGTTCAGATGCGGTGCGCCTTTCTGGTCGACGTAAGGCGGGTTGATGCCATCGGCGATCAAGGTCGGCTGATGCTCGACAGCCTTATGAACAATTGCATCCAGCTTATGGTCGGCCATGACCTTCAGGAGCTGGGTCATGAGTTCCTCACGCGCCTTGAGATACTCGTAATTGGCGTCCTCGCTCGCCGCTCTGAGCCAGCGCTCGCGCGAGTGTTTGACGACTTTGTCGAACTCCGGCGTGCGCATGGCGTCCTGTTTCGATCGATACGGCGGGTTTTTGCTCCGGTTCATGAAATTTTTAAATGATTCTTCTTCGTCGGCAAAACTCCCAGCGCGTTTGGCAAGCGAGTTTTTAAGATTAGGAATGACGACCGGGTCGATGATTTCAGCTCCCGCAGTTTTCAATTCGCCAATCGCTTTGTCGAACACTGCGGAAATTTTGTCGAAGTCTTCGGAGCCTGGTTCCGCATCATAGCCCATGGATTCCCGCAATATGCCGAGGCGCGCGCCTTTTAGGCCAGTGCTGTCGAGAAATTCGACGAAATTCTTGTTTACGCGGCGAAGGCCTCGGGCCGTTACCGGATCCTCGGGATCGTAGCCTACCATCACATCCAAGAGTTTAGCCAAATCGGTGACTGTTCGAGCCATCGGACCGAGGGAACCGTTGACGGACGGCCATCCGGCATAGACCCCGGAACGGCTCACCAATCCTGCCGTTGGCCGCATGCCGACCACGCAGTTCCAAGTCGACGGCCGGCGGATCGAAGCGAAACCTTCTTGTCCTACGGCGACGGTGCAGAAGTTAGCGGAGACACTCGCTCCCGACCCGCCCGAAGATCCGCCAGCGGTGCGCTCGAGGTCGTAGGGATTTTTTGTCGAGCCGAAAAGCGAACCATGTGTGTCCCCGCCGCCAAGCTCGCCGAGGGTCGCTTTTGCAAGAATAATGGCGCCGGCTCTTTTCAGCTTATCGACGACGAACGCATCACGGTCGGGGTAGTAATTTTTGAACAGCACGGAACCGAGAGTGGTTGGCATCCCGACAGCATCGCCTTGATCCTTCATGATGACGGGAATGCCATGGAGGGCGCCGACCGGTCCGGAGGCTTTGAAGGCCTCATCGAGTCGATCGGCTTCTTTTAAGGCATCGGGATTGACGGTAATGATCGCATTGATGGCAGGACCGCGTTTGTCGTAGGTTTCGATACGGTCCAGATAGGTCTGCACGAGTTGACGGCAAGTCAGTTGGCGAGACGCGTACGCAGTATGAATATCTGCGATGGTCGTTTCTAGAATATCGAAGCTCATTGGGCGGATCTCCCGAGTTCTATCGCCTAAGTACTTCAGGCTCTCACAAATGTCCAGCGGATGATCAACAGCCTGCGATCAGTGAGCTTCCAATGCTGCAAGCGCGCTGCTGATGCGCGTCGCGCAGTTCACTCGGAATTGCCCGGCTCAACAGCCAAGTAGGCGTGCTCGATCTTTTGCCAGTCGTCCAATCCGACGACTTTATCTCTCTCCTTGAAGCTGGTGAGCGACGCATCAATGGACTCCGTCGTCCCCGCGCGCTTGAGGGTGGCGAGGGCGGTGCGCATGGCGTGAATCGCCGCACGCTGCGTCTCGGACGGGTAAATAGCGATCCGATAGCCCATCTGCTGGAGCCGCTCGGTCGGAAGCATCGGTGTTTTTCCGCCTTTGAAGACGTTGACGAGGAGAGGAACTCCGGGGAGCCGCTTCGGAATTTCTGCCAGCTCGCTCTCGGACTGGGGCGCTTCGACAAAAATCGCATCCACGCCGAGTTTGGCGAATGCTTGGGCGCGCGCGATGGCATCCTCGAGCCCGTGCACACCGCGCGCGTCCGTGCGCGCGATAATACAGAAATCAGGATCCGTCCGGGTGTCGAGAGCCGCTTTCAATTTCATCTCCATTTCAGCGCGCGATATGACTTCCTTGCCATCGAGATGACCGCAGCGCTTGGGCGTGATTTGGTCTTCGATATGGATCGCGGCAACGCCAATTCGCTCGAATTCTCGCACGCTGCGCACGAGGTTCACGGCATTGCCGTAGCCAGTATCCGCGTCCGCGATCACCGGAATTTGGATCGCCGAGACGACCTGTGCGGCCCGCTCGATGGACTCGCTCATGGTCACCAGGCCAATATCAGGAATGCCCATGCTGCGCGCGACAGCACCGCCGCTCAAGTAGGCGGCTTCGAAACCCGCTTCTTGGACGAGTCGAGCGGAGAGACCGTCGAAGCAGCCCGGCGCGACCAGGAGCTGGTTCCGTTTCAAGAGCTTTTTCAGGATTTGACGCATATTCATGTATTACCTCAGATTTGTTAAAGCCTGTTCGAGTTTGGAAATTGACCTGTAAACTGATTTCACTCGTATGGAACGTCTATCTGGTTTGAAGTTCCTCTGAGGTTTGCACTACAGAATCCGAAGAATTCGATGCCTCTGATACTAGGCTTCCGCCCGTATACGCTGAATGCATTTCAGTTCGGAGCACTAGACGCTAAACGTTAGAGGTTTTGGCGAACATGTCCGTAAATTCGTGCACCGGCGTGGCATCGAGTCGGGCGCTATCGCCGCACAACCGGAGGATTTTTCCGCATTGCTCAGGCGGAAACCGCGAAGCCAAGTTGGCTTCAAATTTCTTCAGGAGTAGCGGTATTCCTTCGGCGCGCCGTCGGCGATGGCCGATAGGATACTCGACGGCGACTTTCGCCGTACTCGATCCGTCGGTGAAAAAAACCTGCACAGCGTTCGCAATCGAGCGTTTCTCCGGGTCGAGGTAATCTTTGGAATACTGCGGGTCCTCAACGCAGGCCATCTTGTCACGGAGTTCATCGATGCGCGGATCGCGCGCCACCGCGTCTTCATAATGATCGGCGGTGAGTTCGCCGAAAATCAGGCCCACCGCTGTCATGTACTGGATGCAGTGATCTCGATCGGCCGGATTATAAAGCGGGCCGGACTTATCGATGATCCGGAGCGCGGATTCCTGTGTGGTAATCACAACTGCTTTGATTTGTTCTAAGCGATTTTTGACCTGATCGTGCAGCTGAAACGCGCACTCGACGGCGGTTTGGGCATGAAATTCAGCGGGAAAAGAAATTTTAAACAGCACATTCTCCATGACATAGGATGTCAGCGTCCGGCCGAGCGTAACCGGCTTTCCTTCGAAAAGCACATCGTGAAAGCCCCAGGTTTTGGCCGAGAGCGCCGATGGATATGCCATTTCACCTCGGACGGCCATCAGCGCAAGGCGCACACCGCGGCTGGTAGCATCGCCGGCTGCCCACGATTTGCGCGGGCCGGTGTTGGGCGAATGCCGATAGAGACGCAGTGCACCGCCGTCTGTCCAGGCATTCGAAACCGCGCTGATGATCTGTTCGATAGATCCGCCGAGCATGGCCGTGGCAAGCGCTGCGGTGGCGACCCGAACGAGCAACACGTGATCGAGCCCGATGCGGTTGAAGCTGTTTTCTAACGCAAGAATACCCTGAATTTCGTGTGCCTTGATCAGGGCCTTCAGCACGTCGGATATCTTCAGCCGCTGCTGTTTCGTTCGGGAGAGATAGTCGGCGAGGGCAAGAATACCGCCCAGGTTGTCGGAAGGATGACCCCACTCGGCGGCGAGCCAGGTATCGTTGAAATCGAGCCAACGAATCATTGCGCCGATATTGAAAGCAGCGTGAACTGGATCGAGCTGCCAGGCGGTGCCGGGAACGCGCGCGCCGTCGTTCAAAACTGCACCCGCAACGATGGGGCCGAGCCGCTTCGTGCAGTCGGGATAACGGAGCGCCAGTAACCCGCATCCCAGCGTATCGAGAAGATCGAAGCGCGCGGTTTCGATCGCTTCACGGCTGTTAGGTTCGTATCTCGCCGCATATTCGGCCACGTCGACGAGTAGCTTGTCGGGCTCTGGCCGAATGTTGGAAATATCTGCGCTCATGGGTTCTTGGCGTGCAGGATTCGAGGTTCAAGTTTGCAAAGCGGAATCTCGAAGCGGTGCCGAACGTCGAACCCGGAACGCTTGACCGTCTTATCTTTTATCGATCGGCACATAGGGCCTGGGCTCGGGGCCGATGTAGTCAGCGTTGGGGCGGATGAGACGATTGTCAGCGCGTTGTTCGATGATGTGCGCCGCCCAACCTGTGATCCGGGAAATCACAAAGAGCGGTGTAAACATGGCGGTTGGAATGCCGCAAAAGTGATAAGCGGTTGCGCTGTAGAAATCCAAATTGGGAAACATCTTTTTTTCACGGCGCATCACCTGTTCGAGGCGCTCTGAAACGGGAAAAAGGTGAGTGTCGTCAATCGACGCGCCGAGTTTTTTTGACCAAGCTTTGATGACGTCCGAGCGGGGATCGGAAATCTTATAGACCCGATGGCCAAAACCCATGATAAGTTTTTTAGCCGCGAGCATTTCCATCAGCCGTTTTTCCGCTTCGTCCGGGTTCGCAAATTTTTCGATCAACTCCATCGCCGCTTCATTGGCGCCGCCATGCAATGGTCCGCGGAGTGCGCCGATGGCGCCGGTTACCGCAGAATAAAAGTCGGGCAGAGTCGAAATGATCGTGCGCGCGGTAAAAGTCGAAGCGTTGAACTCGTGTTCGGCATAGAGAATGAGCGAGACGTCGACGGCGCGGCGGTGCAACTCGTCAGGCTTTTTGCCATGGAGCAAATGCAGCAGGTGACCGGCAGTGCTGTCATCGTCCGTTTCGGTGTCGATGCGGCGCCCGTTTGCATGATAATGGTGCCAGTAGAAAAGTATCGCGCTAAAGCACGCAGTGAGACGATTCGCGACGGCGATCTGATCGTGACCGGGGCCTTCGGGCTCCAACGTGCCGAGCATGGAACATCCGGTACGCATCACGTCCATGGGATGAGTGCTGCGCGGAATCAGCTCTAAAACAGTTTTCAAGCTGGCCGGCAAGCCGCGCATCGCCCGCAATTTGGATTTATATTCGTTGAGCTCTGATGGCTTCGGCAGCCGGCCGTAAATCAAGAGATAGGCAACTTCTTCAAAGGTCGAATGTTCCGCCAGATCATGAATCGAGTAGCCGCGATAGGTGAGGCCTTTCCCTTCTTTGCCGACGGTGGCGATTGCCGTGTGACCGGCGATCACGCCGGCGAGTCCCGCACCAGGTTCGGTTGCCATAGCTCTTTCCTCCAGACTCTATTTGCCCTTAAGATCGACCGTATTTCAAGGCGTTGATTGATCTGATGCTGAAGGAGTTTCACATGGAATACTCCGACCGAGAAAGATTTCTCGGGAAGCCCTCGAAATGACACATTAAATGTTTTTTGTCATCTCGAATGAGGTGAAAGATCTTGACCGAATGCAGCACGATCATTTATCTGACGGGCTTGACAGTTTGCCTCTACATTCGGTACCGCTGGAAGGAAGAAATTTTCAGCCAGGGAGTTTAGGCATGCCATTACCGCAGAAGTTCAAAGCCATGGTCGTTTCCGAGACGGCGGAAAAAACCTTTCCGCGTGAGATTCGCGAGCGCGCTCTGAGTGATTTGCCCGCCGGAGAACTGATCATCGAGGTCAAATATTCATCATTGAATTACAAAGACGCGTTGTCTGCCACCGGCAACAAAGGCGTTACGCGAAAATATCCGCATACTCCGGGCATCGATGCGGCCGGCATTGTCGCGGATTCAACGACGAAGCTTTTTGGCGTTGGTGATCAAGTGACCGTAACGGGATTCGATCTCGGGATGAATACCTCCGGAGGATTCGGTCAATACATCAGTGTCCCGGCGCTTTGGGCGACCAAGCTGCCCCAAGGCCTCTCGTTGAAACAGAGCATGAGCTACGGTACTGCCGGTCTGACGGCGGCGTTATGCATCATTCGCTTGATGGCGAGCGGCTTGACGAAGGATTCCGGCGAAGTCCTGGTTACCGGCGCGACCGGCGGCGTCGGCAGCATTGCCGTGGCGATTCTCGGGAAACTCGGCTTCAACGTCGTCGCTGCGACGGGAAAAACCAACGAGCACGATTTTTTGCGCGGTCTTGGCGCCAAAGCGATTATTTCCCGTGAAGAGGCGAACGACACTTCAGGTCGGCCATTGCAAAAACCACGTTGGGCCGGCGTCGTGGACACCGTCGGCGGAAATATTCTTGCTACGGCACTGAAGGCCACGAAATACGCCGGTTTGGTCGCTGCCTGCGGCAACGCCATGTCCCCGGAGCTCAACGTCAATGTATTTCCATTCATTCTCCGCGGCGTGAGCTTGCTTGGGGTTGACTCGGTGGAAATCCCCATGCGCGCGCGCCAGATGGCCTGGCAGAAACTCGCCGGCGAGTGGAGCGTAGATCTCGCCAAAATCATCACAGAAGTTTCCCTCGAAGAATTGAATCCAAAGATCGAGGCGATCCTAAAGGGTGGGGTGCGCGGCAGAGTGCTGGTCGATCTAAGCAAATAAGAACCCACCGTGCTCACCACGCGGAGCACGGAGCATAATAAGGTTTAGTTCCTCTCGGGCTCTTCGTGTGTTCATAAGATTTCGACTACGCGCAAAGTAATTGTATGACAGAAAAAGCTCAAAGCGATTCCGCTCTCGGTCACCTCCGTGTTGTCGAGCTTGGTGATATTCCAGCGTCCTATGCGACGCGTTGGCTTGCCGATCTGGGCGCCGATGTCATTAAAGTCGAACCGCCCGGCGGTGATCCTAACCGAATGCTGCCGCCCTTCGCCGGCAATATCACCGATCCCGAGCGCAGTCTCGCGTTCATCCATGCCAACACCAACAAGCGCAGCATCGTGCTCGATCTCGCTCGTGAAACGGATCGTGACACATTCACGAAGCTCCTTGGCTCCGCCAATCTCTTGGTCGAAGCGACGCCACTCGGCTATTTGGAAAATTTCGGCTTAGACGATGATATCTTCAGACAAAAATTCTCGAGTTTAGTGGTGGTTTCAGTGACGCCGTTTGGGCGCACGGGACCGTACCGCCGCTACAAGGGCAGCGATGCCATCGCCAACGCCACCGGCGGATTTCTTTACGGGCAAGGGGATGACACGAAGGGACAGTGCACGGCGCCGAGTCATCTGGCGTATCAAATGGCGGGTGCGATGGCGGCGATGCTGGCGCTGGCTGGACTGCGGCATACTCGGGTTACCGGGGCCGGGCAGCGGATCGATATGTCCTTGCAGGAAGCGCTAACGTTTGCGAATAGCAGCTCGATCGCGCGCTACAGCCGAGAGAATCGCCTGGAGCGCCGTCCCGGCGCAAAGGCTTATGGCGGCGCTGGCACGAATATCTATCGCTGCAAGGACGGTCGCTACGTCCATTTCACGACGAACATGCCGCACATGTGGAAAGAGTTTGCACAAAGTTGGATGACCGACAAATCACTCGCAGGGCGCGAATGGGAAAATCCGCGTCATCGCGACGAGCATTCTGAGGAAGTGGCCAAGGCGTTCGCCAGATTTATCGGTCAGTTCGAGGCCGATGATTTTGCCAACCAGGCGCAAGCGCGCCATCTCGCCGCCGCGCCCCTCAACACCATCGGCCAATTTGTCGAGTGCGAGCAGAATCGCGCGCGCGAATGGTTGCAGGAAATCGAGCACCCGGTGATCGGCAAGTACAAGGCGCCCGGCGCGCCGATGCGGCTCTCGCTTACGCCTATGCGGGTACGGCGTCCTGCGCCGCTGCTCGATCAACACCGAAAAGAGATTCTCGCGGAGCTCGAGAAGTTGCCGCCCCGCCGAATTCCACAGCAAGAATCCCAATTGGCGCGCCAACCGATGCTCGCGGGGCTGCGCATGGCCGATCTGACGCAGCAATACGCCGGCCCACTTGGAACAGAACTGCTCGCCTACTACGGTATGGAAGTTGTGAAAATCGAGACCGGCACGGTTCCCAGCAAAGAGCGGGAAGCCGCAGTGCATGCGTGCATGAATCGAGCAAAGCTCGGCTGCACACTCAATTTGCGTAATCCAGAAGGAAAAGAACTGTTCAAGCAACTCGTCGCAAGATCAGACGTCGTTGTAGACAACTTCAGCTCCGGAGTTTTGGAGCGACTCGGTTTTGGCTTTGAGGTTCTGCAGAAAATCAATCCAGGCGTCGTGCAGGTCGTGATGCCCGGCTGGGGTTTGACCGGGCCGCTCAAATCGTGGGTCGCGTGGGGTTGGCAGCTGCTCGCTTACACGGGGATCATGCGCTTGTGGGGTTACCCGGACGCGCCGATGGAAACGCGCTGCAAAATTGCCTGGCCGGATCGAGTCGGTTCGGTGACGATGGCCCTTGGCGTCCTCGCCGCCATCGAGTATCAAGCACGCACGGGGAACGGTCAGTTCATCGAAGCCGGGATGCTCGAAGCGCAAGGATCGATGATGGGACCGGCGATTCTCGATTATACCGTCAACGGCAATGAATGGGACGCGCTGGGCTATCGCGAGATTCTCGGCGAGCCGTACGCGCCTTACGGTTGCTATCCGTGCCGCGGCGAAGACAACTGGATCATCGTTGCCTGTGCGGGAGATGAGCAGTGGCAGAGCATGGTCAAGCTGATCGGCGCAAATTCATGGGCAGCCGATGAAAAATATGGCCGCGCCGCCGGACGCAAGCAGTTCCGTAACGAGCTTGATCAGAAGCTTTTACAATGGACTTGCAAGTATACCGTACGGCAACTGTTTCGGATGCTGCAAGAGTCGGGTGTTGCGGCCGGAATTCCGTCCTCAGGAGAGGACCTTTTTCACGATATTCACCTCCGTGCGCGCGGCCACATCGTGGAAACCGATGCGCAGCCATGGGGCAGGATTACTCATCACGGGCTGCCGGGAATTCCCTCGCTGTCGAGCGCCGACGCCGCGCGCGGAGCGCCCTGGATCGGCGCGCACAATGATAAAGTATTTGGTGAGATTCTGGGGCTGAGTACAGAGCGAATTGAAGAACTAAAAAAAGCCGAAGCGATCAAGTAGGTTCGTACGACGAGGAAAGATTCCTCACATTCGAAGGCCCTAGACCGGTCGGAACTTGGGCAGGGTGTACTCCTCGTTGTCTTCATAAACCACTTCCACCGGCATGCCGATCTTGACGTGGTCTACCGGGCAGTCGATCACGTTGCTGATCAGGCGCGGGCCTTCGTCGAGATCGACCAGCGACACGTTGTACGGCGTTTTGCCTTCGTAGGAAGGGTGCCAGGCACGGTGATAGTTCACAAACGAATAGACTTTGCCCTTGCCGCTGAGCTGCGTCCA
>DATBEY010000164.1:0-4740 GCA_036558765.1 Binatia bacterium
GGGAATTGCCAAAGCCGGCCTGGGTGTGATCGTTCCCGGCGGCTGGATCAGCACGCTGACTTTTATTGTATTGGCGCCAGTGATGGGGATGGTTCTCGGCATGGTGAACTTGATTCTGATTCTGAACATTTTTAAACGCTCAATTCCCTCCAACGTCGATCATTTCTTTCGCCGCGGCCAGCTGATCTCCGCCGCCGCCTACAGTCTTGGCCACGGAACCAATGACGCGCAAAAAACCATGGGCATCATTGCTGGCGCTCTCTTCACCGTGCCCGCTTATCGCTATCTAGTGAGCGATGCCAGCGGCCATCTAGAAATCCCGTTTTGGATCGTGCTGCTCGCGCACGCCGCCATCGGACTCGGCACCCTCTCGGGCGGCTGGCGTATTGTTCATACCATGGGATCGAGAATCACGCGGCTGCAGCCGGTGGGTGGCTTTGCCGCAGAAGCCGCCGGCGCCGTGACGCTTTTCAGCGCGGCACATTTCGGCGTGCCGGTCTCCACCACGCATACGATCACCGGCGCGATTGTCGGCGTGGGCTCTCTCAGACGGCTGCGCTCGGTGCGCTGGAATGTCGCCGGCAGGATCGTCTGGGCATGGATCCTGACGATTCCTGCCTCCGCGCTGATTGCGATGTTTTGTTGGCTGGCGATCGATCTCGCGAGAAGGATGTTTCAGCCGGTTTAGCTGCAGCGGTTACGAACTAGATTTCGCGGCGGCCTTCCAAAGCTTTGCCCAAAGTTACCGCATCGGTGTATTCGAGATCGCCGCCCATGGGCAGTCCCCTGGCGATACGCGTGACTGAAATACCCGTAGGTTTGATCACCTTCGAGAGATAGAGCGCGGTGGCTTCGCCATCCATGGTGGGGTTGGTGGCGACAATCACCTCGCGCACGGCCCCATCTCTCAGGCGCTCAAGCAATTCTCTGATGCGCAGCGCCTCCGGGCCCATACCGTCGAGAGGCGAAATGGTTCCATGCAGAACGTGGTAGAGTCCACGGAACTCCTGGGATTTTTCCACGGCGAGTAGGTCCGCCGGTTCCTCAACGACGCAGATCGTGTCTTTTTCACGTTCAGGGTTGCGGCAGACCGCACAAAGCGCGCCGTCTTGGTTTTCCAAGTTGACCTCGCTGAAACCGAAACAGCGTTGGCACAATCCCATCTGCTGGCGCAATTTACCGATGCTGTCAGCGAGGCGTAGGACGTCGTCCTTGCTCCCTTTTAACATGTGAAAAGCCAATCGCGCCGCGGTTTTCTCCCCGATGCTGGGGAGCCTCGACAATTCCTCAATCAGGCGGGCGAGAGGCGCGGGATATAAACTCATGGCATACCTGGAATTTTCAAACCGCCGGTCAGCTTGCTCATTTCCGAAGACGCCATTTCGCGCGCCTTGCGCACCCCATCATTGACGGCGGCAAGAACCAAATCCTCGAGCATTTCCTTTTCCTCGACGTTGATCACTGACGGCTCGATCTTGATCGCGGTGACATTGAATTGGCCGTTCACGGTCGCCTGCACCATGCCGCCGCCCGCTGATCCTTGTACAGTTTTATTGGCGAGCTCTTCCTGGATTTTGGCCATGCGCGCCTGCATCTCTTGCGCCTGCTTTAAGAGATTACCCATGCCCCCTATGCTTGCCATTATTCTCCTCCTGGATCGTTAGCCGTTTTCCCTCGCACATTGCGCACCGATCCACCAAAAATACGCAGCGCCTCTTTCACCATCGGACTCCGTTCTTCATCCGGCTTGGTCGAAATATTCGTGGTTGTAGCAACGATGCCGGACCCATAGGAGGGCGCGCCAACGATTTGCAAGCTCACGTCTGTAGAAAAAAATCGTTTCGCCAGATCCTTCAGCGCAGTTAAATTGTCCTCGTCCTGCCAAAACGCCAGGTGATAACGCTCGCCGATGCTGATTTTCAATGGATCGGGCGGAACTCCCACCGCCACGGCCGATTCCAGATAGGGCGAAAGAAACCGCTTCTCCGTTCCGACAAACGCGACGAATCGGTCCCAAAGGTTTGATCCAGTGTCTGGCTCTGGTGGTTTCTCGTCCTGCACTGTTGGCGGAGTTTTTTGAGCGGCAGCGCTGCTAGCGTCACTTTTTATCGGCTGGTTCCGATTGCCCGGCGAGGCACTCGCGCGTCGTTCCACGCTCCCGCCCCCGGAACGCGTGGTGCCGGCGATCTTCTGTTCCAAGGATTCTAGACGATCAATGAGCTCGGTCACAGCGATCGTTTTTGGCAAATTCGCCAAATGAATCAAACCAGCCTCCAAGACAAATCTCGGCGTTGCCGAGCGAGAAAGCTGTTCTTCGCTTGCAGCCAGATAATCGAAATAATCGAGCAGCGTTTCACTCGAGAGCGATCCGGCCTGTTCCATCAAATCCTTGATTTCCTGGTCCGGCAGATCGAGAAGTTGACTATCCGGAGCGCCAGCCTTTTGGCTCGAGCCACCGATGAGTCTCGCGACCAGCAGATTTCTGAAATGCTCCACAAGATCGCGCGCGAACCTGCCGAGATCACATCCCTGATTGAAGATGCGAGTTACCAACTCGATACACTGTTGCGCGTCGCCCTGCAGCACGGCCGCCGAAATCTGATAGAGCACTTGACGTTCGGCCAACCCGAGTACTTCATGCAATGATTTTTCGTCGATGCGGATACGCGCGTCGCTTTTGGCCGACGACTCGCCAAACGCCAGCACCTGTTCTAAAAGCGACTGGGCGTCGCGCATGCTCCCATCGGCTTCGCGCGCCAGCAGCACCAGCGCGCCGTCGGTGATCTCGACTGCCTCCGCTTTGACGATCGCGCTCAGCCGTTGAACGATTTCGCGCAGTTTGATGCGGCGAAAATCGTAGCGTTGGCAGCGCGAGAGAATGGTCGCCGGTAGGCGATGCGGCTCAGTCGTGGCGAGAATAAATTTTACCGAAGGGGGTGGCTCTTCGAGCGTTTTCAACAAGGCATTGAACGCATCCTTGGTGACCTGATGAACTTCATCGATGATATAGATTTTGAACCGGCACTTGGCCGGCTGGTAGCGGACGTTTTCTATAATCTGGCGGATCTCATCGATGCCGCGATTCGAAGCGCCGTCGATCTCAAGGACGTCGATGGATCGGCCCTGGGCGATCTCCTCACAGTGCGTGCATTCATTACACGGAGTCGGCGTTGACCCCTTCTCGCAATTCAATGCTTTGGCCAAAATGCGCGCCGCGGTAGTCTTACCTACCCCCCGGACTCCGGTGAACAAAAAGGCATGCGCGATGCGTTTTGTTCGAATGGCATTTTGTAGGGTCCGGGTGATGTGCTCCTGCCCCACGATGTCGGCAAACGATTGAGGGCGCCATTTTCGCGCAATTACTAGGTATGACATAGCTCGAATAGCTACACGACCCGAACAATATCGAGGATTGTCTACGCGCGTTGCGGGGTGTCCATTGCTGACAGCCAGGTTACCCCGTGGCACAGGGGCTGATCCGCTACCGCTGCTTCCTTCCGGATCTGACGGGGTTTACGGTGCCGCCTTGCACGGGACCTAACTATCAGCAATCGACATCCAGCCTCGCTCAATGTTGTGTTGGCGGAGAGGGAGGGATTCGAACCCTCGGTACGGGGTTAACCGCACACACGATTTCCAGTCGTGCACCTTCAACCGCTCGGTCACCTCTCCACTGGAAAAAATCAATTGTTACGGTTGTCGGTTTGGTCTCAGAGGTGTCGATGTCTCCAAAATGTGTCCATCGGCGCTTCTGGGGCCGATTTTCTAATCGCTCCAGCAACCTAACACAACAAATTTGCCGGAGCAAAGATTGTTTGTCATCTTGATGCAGTTACACGATCAATTTATCGTGCGTCGAAAAACAGCTTCCGTTTTGTGAACCAGTTATGGAGCTATGTCTCCATGAGGTCTCCACGCTGAATCAGGGCAATTTTTCCACGATGACAGAATCGGGGCAGCAAAAAACTGCGGTGAGAATGACAATCGTTAACCACGAGAAGCATCGCCACGATTAGGCAACCGGGTGAGTGACGGCCGATCCCCGGCAGCGATTGCGCTCAGGAAATGGCGGCAAAGAATTATGGACGATTCAGGCGGGCGACCGAAAACATTTCGGCGGAAAAGAAACGATCATCGACCTTGCGGAGTTTCGGATAATTTAGCAGCTGGTTTTTAACCTGCTTTCTCACGCTTGTGGTTAGGCATCTCGACAAAATGTTTGACTGTCCACACTCTGACTTTAGCAGTCCATAGATGTAGACTAGTTTTTGTTAAAATTCACAAGGTTACGGGAATATTGGCCTTTTTTACATTAATAAACCTGTTATGAAGAAGATAAGGATCGCTGTACCGGACGCTCTGCGCCGCCAGCGCGCTTTTTTTACTGCTGGAGGTGAACGATGACCAAGGCTGAAGTGACGACCCGAATCTGCGAGAAAGCCCGCCTCTCAAAAGAGGACGCCATTAATTTGGTGCAGACAATGTTCGAGATTATCAAAGCCTCTCTCGAAGCGGGTGAACAAGTAAAGATTGGTGGCTTCGGTACTTTTGGCATTCGTACCAAGCGTCAACGCAAAGGCCGCAATCCCCAAACCGGTGCTGAAATCCTCATCCCGCAGCATAGGGTTTTAACTTTCAAGCCCAGTTTTACTATGAAGAAAGCCGTCAACAGCACTGGCCCGGGAATTCATCACAGCGACTAGCGACATCTATATAACCAACCTTCACTTGACACCGTCC
>DATBEY010000165.1:0-13193 GCA_036558765.1 Binatia bacterium
GGGTTGGCCATCAATGGCACGACGTGACTGATTGGGTCCCTCAATCTTTACACGCCCGCGAAACTTCGCCGGCAGATACTTGTCGTACAAATCGGTTGGCTCGAGCACGTGGCGGTCGGCATCGATAACCTTGAAATTGTCGCGCATGATTTGCCTCCTTCACGTGGTGGCTCGGATTGGGAAAGATCTCTCGGTGTGTGCTCGAGATGACAGACCGTTCATGGTTGTCATTCCGAACGGAGCGAGAATCTTTCTCAGGTGAGCACAGCGCGAACTAAAAATGAAGCTCTATCTTTTTTGATCCTTCTCCGCGCACGCGGCAGCGCCGCAGCTCATACATAGGACGAGTTTGCAGAGGAATCAACAGGAATTAGACGCAAGGCGTGAGGAATTATGGCGAGAGGTTGTTGCCGCGTGATCTGATTACGCCAACATAGACGGCGCGCGCGCTGTCGTAGTAGATTGATGCGCGATATGAACGTCCGGCGCACACGTTTAACTACCGGTTTGATCCTGCTGACCTATCTTTCGACGCATTTGATCAATCATAGTCTCGGATTGATTTCGCTGCAGGCGATGGAGACCGGCCGAATTTGGTTCCTGGCGTTGTGGCGCAATCCGATCGGAACGACACTTCTGTATGGATCTTTGCTGACGCATTTTGCGCTTGCTCTCTGGTCGCTTTATCAGAGGCGTCATCTGCGCATTCCACTATGGGAAGCGCTGCAATTGACCCTCGGCTTGTCGATCCCGCCGCTGCTTGCACTGCATTTTGTCGGGACGCGTATGCAGCATGAATGGTTTGGCGTCGACGATTCGTATTCGCTGCTGGTTCTAACGTTGTGGCATGCCTCGCCATGGGATGGAGTAAAGCAAACGGTGCTTATTACGGTCGCTTGGCTGCATGGCTGCATCGGGATTCATTTTTGGCTGCGGCTCCGGGCTTGGTATCGCCGTTACGTCGCGATCTTCCTCGGTTGTGCCCTGCTGCTGCCGGTCCTGGGATTTTTGGGATTTACCCAGGCCGGCCATGAAGTCGATAATTTGATCGAGCGCGACCCTGACTGGATCGAGAATGTTCTGCGGCACGCCAACGTTCCGCCGCGAAGCCAGCGAGAACCGCTATACCATCTGAACGATACGATTATGATCACGTACGCAAGCCTGATTCTCCTGACATTGCTGGCCAGGATCGTGCGCGACCTATCGGAGCGCGGCAGCAGAATCCGCATTACGTATCCCGGTGGACGAGAAGTCCACGTGCCGCGGGGCTTCTCGGTTTTGGAGGCGAGCCGCTTTGCCGGCATCGCGCATACATCTATCTGTGGAGGTCGCGGCCGCTGCTCGACCTGCCGGATCCGCATCAGCGACGGCCTTTCCCAACAGTCGCCGCCGAGCCCGGCGGAGCAACGGGTGCTGCAGCGTGTCGGGGCGCCCCCCAACGTTCGTCTGGCTTGTCAATTGCGACCCGTGCAGAATATTTCAATTACTCCGCTAGTTCCTGCAGCCGCGCATACGAGCGGCGGTTATGCACAACCGTCCTATCTCGCCGGGCAGGAGCGAAACATTGCCGTTCTATTCGCCGATCTGCGCACCTTTACCGCGATTGCCGAACGAAAGTTGCCATACGATTTAGTGTTTTTGCTGAATAGCTATTTCGAGGCCGTGGGACAGTCGATCACCGGCGCCGGCGGCTTTGTTGACAAGTTTATCGGCGACGGCGTGATGGCGCTGTTCGGTGTCGAAACCGGACCGATGGACGGTTGCCGGGAAGCACTGATCGCCGCAAGACGCATGATCGAACATGTCCAAAACTTGAGCCACGCCCTGGCGCAGGAACTCAATGAACCGCTAAAAATCGGGATTGGTATTCACTGCGGCCCGGCGGTGGTTGGACGCATGGGATACGGCGCCACGGTTCATCTCACAGCGATCGGCGATACCGTCAATGTGGCAAGTCGACTGCAGGATTTGACCAAGGAATTTGCCTGCCAGCTGGTGATCTCGGAAGAAGTCGCACGGCAAGCGGAACTGAACTTGAGCGGGTTGCCCAGGCACGAGATCACCGTCCGAAATCGCCGTGAAGCGTTGGCTATCTTTGTGATCGACGATCTCACGGCAACGGGGGTGGAGAAAAGTGCTGGTGTGGGCCAGACGACGGAGACTGGATCGCACCGATAGCGATTCGATTTAGCCAAATCGAATATGGTTGGACAATCGAGACAGGATCATTTGCACCGGCAGGGCTGGTACGATATCCGGAAAGGGCTTGAGAAATTGTTCCACGCTGGGAAGCCGCACAGGTGATTCGATGATTCGCCCGGAAGCCGTTTGACAGGGCCGCGAGCAGAAATTTGATGTAGATCAGATCAAAATCTGCATATTAAGCCCAACTCATTTTTTTTAAGGGACAGGAGGCATTATGATCACGACCAGGGGCGTTTACCATATCGGTATTCCGGTGAACGATGTCGCGCGCGCAGTCAAGTTTTACACCGAGATTTTGGGCATGACGATCGCCAAGCTCAATCGCGACGACATGGGCGATCATTTGAATCGCGCCGATCTTCGCTGCGGCGGTTCGATGGTGGTGCTGTTCCAACGCCCAAAGCCGATTGAGAAGGACGCGGTCAAAGAAGACGGCGCGACGCATCAGGCTTTTACAGTCTCGCCCGAAGATTTCGAGCTGGCGATAGAGAAGATGAAAGACTGGGGCGTCAAGGTCTATGACATTCCGACCGTCGAGCGGCCCACCGGACGAGGTTTTTATTTCTTTGATCCGGACGGTAATCTGCTCCAGCTCTACGCGCCGCCAAAGACGCCGTTCGCGTCGTGAAGGAATTCACCGTTCTTGGCAAATCGCTGCCGCGGACCCGCTGGCTTGATAGCGTCACCGGGCGCGCGATAGGCCAGCGGCCGTATCTCCGAGCACGTTACCGTGCTCGATGCCCAGGGTTTTAATCCAGCGCTGCTGCCCCAGGGTGAGGCCGATGAAAAACCCGAGCTCGACCAACTCATCGATGCTGAAGTGCTCATGGAGCTTTGTCCAGAGCGCGTCATCGGCGATGTCGGAGTTCCATGCGATTGCGCTGGTGTAAGTGAGCGCGACCTTTTCTCTCTCGGTGAACTTATCTGAGTCGGCGAAGTTCAAAAGCTCATCGTATTTCTCTTCGGTAAGGCCTTGCCGTCCAGCCTGGACGGAGCGCTGCACGCCTCAATACTCGCACTGGATCGACTGCGAAACGTAGACGCGACAGAGTTCTTTCAAAGCGTGATCGACAACACCGTTGCGGAAAGTGAGTTCCCAGGCTTGCGAAAACGCCCGGATCACATTCGGCACGTGAGCACGTACTGCCTGGCTTTCGGGACGCGGCGTGCCCTCGAGTCGGGCGCGCTCGAGATAACCTCTGATTTCCGGATCGCTGACCGTCTCGGGATCGACGTAAGGAATCCGCGGCATAAGTTACCCTCCGTGATGACTAAATCCGAAATCGAAGCTCTAAATCCAAACCGATGGCAACGTCAACATTGGTTTGAAGTATTTAGGTTTATTCTGCGACCTTCTGTTTTTGCTTGGACTCTTCCCATTCTCGGATAATCTGCGTGAGTTGATCTCGGATCTCAGGCTCGCTTTTGGTCAAATCCATCGGTTTGCCGAACGGCTGAGGCATATCAATCCCGCTCGGCCAGTAGACTTCGACTGAATTACCGTCCGGATCTCGAGCATAAACGCTTACGGTATTCCCATGGCTGACCACGCGCTGGATCGGCACGTTGTGATCGACAAACGTTTGATAAAAGTCCTTTACGTCCTTCAGGGTCGCGCAGCGAAATGAGATCTGCTGAAGAATATTTACGTTGCCCTCGTCGTTGCGGCCGGGGGCGAGAAGAAGCTCGTGGTGTTCCACGGCGCGGTCCTGCGCCGTCATGAAAACGCCGCCCCTGGGACTTCGATCGCTCACTCGGAGCCCAAGAATATCCCGGTAAAAGGCCACTGAACGCTCGACATCGCGCACATGAACGCCGACATGGCCGAGGGAATTGACTTTAGGCATAGGACCTCCTCCCGACGTTCGGATTGTTAAACGGTGGAAGCGGTGCTGTCAATGTTAGCGATTTTCAAAACATTGCAGCGCGAAAACGGTCAGCGGCGGCGTACAATGCGTACGAGTCTGGAGCCGAGTGCGTTCACTGCGTCATCCAGTTCTGCGACCCGCAGCAGACGACAACTCGCGTAAAAAATCGCCGCTGCTAAAACCAGAGCGGCGCTGACCTGCAGTAAGTGCAGCCCAAGGCCGCGGAGCGGCAACCAAGAAAGTAGTTCGCTCGCAGACCAAGCTCCGGCCGCCATCGCACAGGATGCGGCGGCTACCCGGAGAACCGTATTGGCGAGGCGGCGTCCGCCCAGTCTGCCGAGCCGGCGGCGCATGAACACCGCGAGCAGCAGAAAATTGACCAGGGCGACGGTGGAGGTCGAAAAAGCCAGGCCAACGTGGCCGAATGGGCCGACAAGCAGCGAATTCATGACGAAATTCACCACGATCGAACCGAGGCTGATTAGCATCGGTGTGCGCGCATCATTCAGAGCGTAAAACGCGGGTGACAGCACCTTGACGGCAGCATAGCCGGCGAGTCCCAGAGAATAAGCTGCCAAAGCATTGGCTGTCTGAACGGTATCAAAGCTGGTAAATTTACCGTGCTCGAAAACCAGTGCGACGATCGGCCGACCTAAAACGGCCAGACCGACCGCCGACGGAATGCACAGCAGAAAAACCAGCGCCAGTGAATGCGCCAGAGTCTGACGAAATTCGACATAATCTGGGTTGCTTGTGCTGCGGGATAGCGGCGGCAGCGCTGCGGTTGCGATGGCGACGCCGAACACGCCGATGGGAAACTGCATAAAGCGAAACGCATAACTCAACCACGACACGGGCCCATTGAGGACAGCGCCGGTGGCGGGATCGACGATCTCCGAGGCAAAGTTGGTGTTGACAAAAACATTGATCTGCACGGCTGCAGTGCCGATGATCGCGGGACCCATGAGGCGCATGATCTGGCGTACTCCAGGATCGTAGAAGTCCAACATCGGCCGGTAACGAAATCCGGCGCGGCGCAGGCTCGGCCACTGAACCGCAAACTGGAGAAAACCGCCGACGAGAGTGCCAAAAGCCATTCCTTCAATGGGGCTCAGCCCGAGAGACGGGCCGACGGCGAAACCGAGAAATAATCCACCAATCACCGATCCCAAATTGAAAAATACCGGCGCGATAGCTGGAATCGCAAATTTGTTGCGTGCGTTCAATATGCCCATGGCCTTGGCGGCAAGGGCGATCAGCAATAAAAACGGAATCATGATGCGCGTGAGATGGATGGTCAGTTCGGCTTTGCCCGGCACGTCGTAAAATCCCGGTGCAAGCCAGTGGACGATGGACGGTGCGAAAATCCATCCGAGAACACAAATCAGGCTCAGTACCAGCATCAGTGCAGTGGCGACGCGATTCGATAACCGAAACGCTGCCTCCGGTCCTTTGGCTTGCTGGACCTGGGTGAACGTCGTGACGAAGGCTGCAGAGAGAGCGCCTTCGGCGAACAAGTCGCGCAGCAAATTCGGAATGCGAAATGCGGTCAGGAAAGCATCGTATTGCAGGCCGGCGCCAAACAACGCCGCGAATACCTGGTCGCGTACCAAACCGAGCACCCGGCTGGCGGTCACAGCGAGACTGATAACTCCGGCGTTGCGCGCGACGCTGGCGCGTCCGTAGAGAGCGCGATCTTCGTTCATAATTTGCCGATGAAAGATTTACCTAGGGGTAGCACGAAACCTGCCGGGCGTCGACGCGCCGCATCGCCCAGCGAGGAAAGAATTAGTTCCTGCGCGATTCTTCGTTGACAGAACGGCGGCTCTTCGCATAGCCTCCATCTCCGTTCGGATGAGGTCTGGCGCAATTAATGCGCTGTATCATTCCGAACGGTCCTAAGGAGTGGAGTATGAACAACTGCTCAAGACACTTTGCTGTTGCAATGTTTGCGAGTCTGCTAACGAGCTGGTTTGCAACCGCGGCGCAGGGTCAAAACGAGCCTTTTTACAAAGACAAAACACTGAGGTTCGTGGTCGGCTCGGCGCCAGCGAATTTTTACGATTCCTGGGCGCGCTTGATCGCACGGTATTGGGGCAAACATATTCCGGGACACCCCAATGTGATCGTGCAAAACATGCCAGGAGCCGGATCGATCACCGCGGTGAATTATGTCTACGGCGTTGCCAAGCCCGACGGGCTCACCGTCGTGCTACCGAACAACAGCATCTATATCGAGCAACTCGTCGGGCGGCGCGAGGCGCAGTTCGACCTGCGGAAATTTCATTGGCTCGGCTCGGCGGCGCAGGAGTCGATCATGTTTTACATGCGCGCCGATACGCCGTACAAATCGATCGGAGAAATCATTCGAGCGAAACAGCCGCCGAGCTGCGGCGGCTCGGGCACCACCAGCTCAGATTACATCGTCGCAAAAATTCTCGAGCTCGCTGTGGGCGCCAAAATCAACTCGGTTTCCGGCTATCAGGGCGGCAGCGACGCCGACTTGGCGGTAGAAAAAGGCGAGATCGTTTGCCGAGCGCACACGCTGGCGTCGCATTTTGGGCGCGAGCCGTTCAATTCTTGGCACAAGAAAGGCTTCGATCTCCACCTGCTGCAGTCCGGACGCAAGCGCGATCCGCGCGCGCCGGAGGCTCCGACTCTGTACGAGGTTCTGGAGGAATTCAAAGTGCCGGACGGTAAACGGCGCGTTGCTCAAGCGCTGCTCTCCGGCGGAGAATTCGGTAGACCGGTCTTAGTCACACCGGGAACAGCGCCGGAGCGAGTTAAAATTCTCCGGGATAGTTTGCGAAGCGTTGTGAGCGACCCGGAGCTTTTAGCGGAAGCCAAAAAGAGCCGGATGGACGTGGAATACACGGCGGGGGAAGAGTTGGAGGCATTGCTCAAAGAAGTCTTGAGTCAGCCTCCCGAAGTGGTGGAGCAGGCGCGAAAAATCTTAGGCAATTGACGGAGGAGAACATGGACGTCACCACGAGTTTAGCTAAATTTGTGACGGATCTTCGCTATGCAAGCCTACCGGGAAAAGCCGTGGAGACGGCAAAGATCGCGGTGCGCGATTGTCTCGGCGTGGCGCTCGCCGGCAGCAGAGAAGAGGACGCCCGAATTGCCGCTGAAATCGCGCGACAAGAAAGAGCTCAAGAGGAGACGAGCGTTATCGGGCAGGGCTTTAGGACATCGGCCTTGAATGCGGCGCTCGCCAACGGGACCGCGGCACATGCCCTCGATTTCGATCATAGCTTTACCATGATGGGCCAGCCGACGGCGCCGGTGGCTCCGGCGACTTTTGCGCTCGGGGAAGCCCTCGGCGCAAACGGGCGCGAAATCATCGAAGCTTACGTCGCGGGTTTTGAAGTCACGGCGAAGCTCGTTCACTCGCTTCGGGACAGCGCTCATGACGGCTGGCATGCGCCGAGCACGTTAGGTTCCTTCGGCGCAGCCGCTGCATGCAGCAAGCTGCTCGGCCTCGATGCCGCAAAGACGCAAATGGCACTCGGTATTACGGCGTCCATGGCGAGCGGCATCGTCGCGAATTTCGGCACGATGACGAAACCCTTGCATGTCGGTCTGGGCGCGCGTAACGGGGTGCTCGCCGCCAAGCTCGCTGCCGGCGGATATACAGCGAATGTGAAAGCGATTGAGGGCGGCTTCGGATTTTATCAAGTCTTACACGAAAACACGCCGATTCATGAGCAGGCGATCGAGGAACTCGGCCGCTCTTATGCGCTCATCACCGACGGGTTGCGGATCAAACCCTATCCCTGCGGCGGTCTCACCCATCAAGTGATCGATTCCGTACTCGAGTTCAAGGGGAAAAACGGATTGACCGCGGAGATGATTGAGCGCGTCGATGTGGATGTGGTCAAGCATACGTTCGACAGAATTGTCTTCCGCGTGCCGCAAACCGGCATCCAAGGGAAATTCTGCATGCCCTATCTGGTGGCTCGGGCAATCATCGATGGCAAGATCGGGCTGCATATTTTCACCGACAGCGCAGTCCGGGATGAAAATGTGCTGAAACTCGCCGAGCGCGTGCACATGAATCTCGATCCCAATCTGAAAAAGAGCGATGCCGCAGGACGGCCGTGCCGAGTGACGGTGCGGTTGAGAAACGGCCAAACGTTCACGCGCGAAGCTCAACATGCGAAAGGCGGCCCCGAATACCCCATGACCGAAGCGGAGCTGCGCGAAAAATTTACCGAATGCGCGCACGAAGCGATCGATGCGAGAAACGCTGCTCAGGCTCTGGATTACATCGAAAACCTTGAAACCCTCAGCGACATTCGTCTGCTCTGCGAAATCCTGAGAGGCTGATGCGGGTGCGTGCTCTTAAGCCTCATTTGGGAAAATGAATATCTCGCCTTGAGGCGAAGCGAGGAAGTCGTCATGTCGGCGAACGCCGGCATCGAGGTGCGGTTTATTGACGTTCCGAAAGCCCATTCCGGCCCCGTCGAGTCCGGGGCAAACTTTTGATCGCCGGAAAGACAGATAAAAGTCGAGTTTCAGTCAACGAATTCAGAAGCCCCCGTTTGGAGCCGAGGATGGTTCAGTTCTGTCGCTGTGATCTCGCTACCACATCTTGCTGGTATCTTAGTACCGCTGCTGCTCAGCTCGGAATCAGCGAGAGTTTTTCAGAGAGTCAGAGAAAAAAGATCCGAAAGCTCCGGTGATCGCGGGGCGCGGGATGATTGCCTGCAATCCTCCCGCGTTGCAGCAGTGGTGGAATGGAAAAAAGTACCACCGCCTCACAGGTGAACGATGAAAGTCTCATGACAGTTACTGTCGTTGGATGATCGGAGATCTTTGGGAATCTCTGATCGTCAATCAGCGGCGTTTTTCAATTAGTTTTTGAAGTTCGGGGGTTTCTGCCGCAAGCGTAGGCGCTCGTCGTTATCCTCGGATTTCCTCGAGCAGACCATGCACGTCAGACACAACCCAGCGCTCCATCAGCTTACCATCCTGCACACGGTAGATGGCGATCCCCTTGAGGGCAACAGCCCGGCCTGTGGGGGCGATGCCACGGAACTCGCCCTTGTGTGTTCCGAGCAGTCTCCATCGCACCACCACCTTGTCACCTTCCGCAATTAGATCATCGATTTCATATCGGGCGTCCGGTACAGCTGACCGTATGGCGGAATAGAAATCGCGGAACGTCTGCGGACCGGTTGCACTGCCTTCGGGCCAATCGTGAGACGTGAACTGAGGTGACACAACTTGGTCCACCAGCGCCATATTCCAGTGGGCGAATACCTCTTTATAGAATCGGCGGACAAGTCCTTTGTTAGCGGCTGCGATTTCGTCACTCATCTGTAGTTCCTTTTGCTTGAAACGTGAAATATCAAAAACGCCTAGTCCTCTCTGACACTGCTCACCGAAAAACAAATGCAGAGCGAAGCTGCGCTTGGTTTTTTCCGGAGGTGGCCTGTTAGGCTATTCAGGTCCTCGGTGTTGAGTGCCTCTTGCAGGTGTAATGAAAATCATTTTGCCAGGTTGATGAACCACTGTTCGGTGCCATGTCCCACAAGGAACCACACAGCCGGTCATATCTGATAGCCTAATACATCGCTTCTCATCTTCCAGCTCAACATCCAAAGAGCCGGATAATAAATATAAAAATTCATCGCCATCAGGATGCATTTCCCAATGCGACGACCCTTCTGATATGTCTAATGCACCCATTAACCTGCCATTCTGCAAATCTTCTCTGCTTTTAAAGGCCCGAAAAAAATCGGGGGCCACTTCGATTGCGCGCACCTTGCCGCTCATGGCTAAGTGAACAAAGGTATGGCTTAAACTGAAACCAGAATCATCTTTGCATTTCATGTAAATCTCCACGCATTACTAGGAATATACTGACCAGCGGCGGCGATTATTGCAAAGGCCGCTGCGTGATCGTGATCGGCGCACCATATTGGACTAAGGTCCAATATCCTCTCAGTGTCCGGTCTGCGAAAATTGTCTGCGTGATCGAACTCTATCGAAGGCGCAAAGACTCACCGGATTCAGAATGGCATTTCCACACTCAATGTCCGGATTGGCCGAAGGTCGACTACACCCAGACACGATTTCTCAAACCTGAAGAGTAAGAGCGCATCTGTGCGGAGTGCAAAAGGCGTGAGGCCAAAATGTTTGGTTCTCAGCCGCGCTAGGCCGCAATCGCTGCACTACGGAACTTCGTCCAGATTGTTGCACATTTCGATTTTAGCCAAGATGTCGTGCGGCTCGCGGTCAGCCTCCATATTTTGGGGTTCCATGGCGGGGGGGTGGCTGCATTCGTTTCCCCGCTGGTTTTTTCATCTTGGTCGGCCATCGCTTCGATGATCTCCCGCAAGCTCTCCACCTTAGCTGCCCGGTCGAACCCAAATCGCTGAAGATTAGCTGAAACTGAGCTGACGAGCGTTGTATGAATCCAATTGCGCGAGTGCTTTCGGATTGGCGCTGGCCTTCGGATTCTTCTAGAGCACGCTGTCAATGGCGGTGTTGAACGTGACCACTAGCGACACACCGCTGAATGATCTCCGCCAGCACGCGCATGGCGGTGCTGGTCTGAGCAGCTCCGCCCTTGTCGGCCAACAAGCCGGACAGGATTTCTTCTCGAATACATTGCTCTTGGGGATTCAGAACACCGTCAGAACGCCGCTGTGCAACGCCAGCTAAACCGTGTCTGAAAGCGTTCTGGTTGCCTGGTGGGCCGGATCTGCCGCGTATGCCTGCCATAGGCTACAGGATAGCGGATCAGGTGGTTTTTGCCTGTGAATTGAGGGATTCGTTCTGTCAGAGGCAGATGGATTCGTATTTATTCATTTTTTTCTTCGGGCAAAGTACAGGCAAAGTGGACAAATTCCGCTGTTATCGATATGTTACTCGTGCTACGAGAATCTCAAATCCTCGTGTCGGATTGAATTCAATTTGGTTGTCACTGGGGATATTTTCCGGTCAACGCTAGGCGGGGACCGAAGAGTCGGGCCGAAGTTCCGACAAAAGATCTCCGCTCTCAACTGGCGCCAAAGGCAAACCAAAGCAAGCGCTCGGAAGGACACCTACTAACCTGCCCGAGACGATTTATCCGAATACCACAAGAACTGCACTAATGCACATTGGAGGGTGGCCAATGACGGCGCCCGATCAGCGCGTCATTGGCCTTAGGCTGACGCACGCAGCGGAGGGAAGCTCTAGCTGTCAGATCCTACCCTGGGACGCCATTTATCGAATCTTTTTTCCGCTCGGTCGACTATATCCGTCGCAATCATTCCGCTTATGGCAAATATGAGGACGCCCACAAAAACCTTATCGGTCTGGAACGTTGCGCCGGCTACGGTGATCATAAAGCCTATCCCCGCAGTAGCGGCGTAAAGCTCCCCGACCATCACGCCGATCAATGCTCGGCCGATCGCGAGCCGCAGTCCGGTGAGAATAAATGGGACTGTTGACGGCACCACCACACTTTTAAAGAGCTGCCATTCCGAGGCGCCAAAACTTCTGGCGGCGGTTAGGAGATTCGCCGGCGTTGTCTTGACGCCGTCTCGCGTGTTGATGATCAGAGGGAAAACCGCGCCGAGGAAAATTATCCCGACCTTCGAGAGGATGCCGATGCCCAGCCAGATAATCACGAGCGGTAGAAGCGCGACACGCGGCGTGGCGTTCATCGCGTTGACGAATGGATCGCAGATATAGGCAAACTTCTTGTACCAACCGATCGCAATACCGAAAGGAACTCCCACGATGACTGAGAGAAGATATCCCCATCCGAATTCGATGCCGCTGACCCTGAGATCATTCCAGATCTCACCCGAGCCGAAGAGCTGCACCGCGGCATTCCATATGAGCGACGGCGAGCTCATGAACATCGGGTTAATCAATTGAAATGTGTTGCCAACCAGTTCCCAAACAAGCAGGAAAAGGCCGACCGAAAGCGTACCGAGAATTTTCCTTTCCTGATTGAGGTAAAATTTATAGACTTTCGAAGCTTCGGCAACTCTCACGTCCAAGAGGACTTCATCGGTCGCCATATTTTGATCAGCCATGCTTTACCTCCTTGTGTTTGTCCTAGCGTTCAAATTTCAGCCGACTCCAACTCGTATTGCTCTTGCTGACATCACCTCCTTGCTATGCAGGGTGACTAAAACGCCGCCAAAAAAATAAAGCCAGCTACCCTCCTGGGCTAGCTGGCTTGCCGTCGAGCACGTCGCCCCAATTGGGGTTACGTCCTCACTGGCCTACCGGCTGGTTCCTTAAAACTAAAAAGCCGACCCGGGACGTTACCATCTCGAAGTCGGCCTACACCCCGACTGGCTGCCTTTGATTCAAAGACAGCCCTTCGGGTGATCTGCAAACTGGTCGAATGCTACTCAGTCAAACTGTTCAAGTCAAGGGCTCATCCGCCGCGGTAGCTCCTTGCCCAGATTTCGATCTAAGATAAAAACAAAAACGCGCTCCCCGGTGTCGGTGCTGATATCCGTCAAAATGTCCCGGACCGGTACGCCGGTGACATTGGCAACCACGCGGGAAAATTCAGCCCTTGCGTTGTCGATAATCGTCGAGCGCATTCTTTTGATCAACTCGACACCTTCTATCGTTTTGGTGAGCTGTTGTTCCGCCGGCGTCAACATGCCCTTGAGCCGTACTAGGATGAGGTCCTCGACGATATAGCTGCGAGCCTCCTTGGGCCCGCGTCCCATATAATCGATTTCAAAATGCACGATCGCTTCGCTGATCGCCGCCTCGATCTCCCCCTTTGTCTTCGTCGATTCAGCCACGGGAATCTCCTCCGCCGTCAATCACCGCGCGAGCTTTCGCGCTTCAAGCTCACCGGCTTGAAATGTCGATAAATACGCCGTCGGGGCTCGAAAGCTGTTCCTGCCCGTGCCGGCACGAAGCAATCAATGCGTCGCGCCGCGCTCCCTCGCTCGGCTCGCTGACAATTCTCTCGCGCATCTCTGCGTTCGCTTCGCGCAATGCTGCCAGTTCGTTCTTCACGGCTGGCACGCTTTCAACCTCGAAGCCGACATACTCCAGCCCCGGACGATCGATGCCGGCGCCTTCGAAGTTGCTCATCTTCCAGGGCGCGATAATCAACGTCATTCTGCCGTCGGTCACCCATAG
>DATBEY010000166.1:0-5100 GCA_036558765.1 Binatia bacterium
GTTCGGAGTGATGCCGCTGCATGAGGCGCTGAAACAAGTAGAAGCCCAGGAACTCGATTTGGTCGAGGTCGCTCCCGATGCGCAACCCCCGGTCTGCCGCATGATGGACTACGGCAAATTTCGTTATGAACAGAAAAAAAAGTCACACGGACCGAAAAAACACACTCTGGTCGAAATCAAGGAAGTAAAGATGGGTTCTCGTACCGACGCCCACGACGTGGAGCACAAGGTGCGCAACATTCGCCAGTTCATCGAAAAGGGGCAGAGAGTCAAGGTATCGGTATTCTTTCGCGGCCGGGAAATTACGCATCCCGAGCTAGGCCGGCAGATGCTCAGGGGAGTGGTGGATCAGGTCCAAGACGTGGCCAAAGTCGATATCGAGCCGCGTCTGGAGGGACGAAACATGGCGATGCTGCTGACGCCGAAATGAAGCCTCGGAACCCAATGAATTGAAGTAAAGGAGTATTGCAGTGCCAAAAATTAAAACTAATCGATCCGCAGCGAAAAGATTTCGCCTGACCGGCACCGGAAAAATCAAGCGCAATAAAGGATTCAAACGACACATTCTCTCGTCGAAGAACAAAAAGCGAAAACGACATTTGCGCCAAGCAACGATGGTTGCAGCGGTCGAGTCGAAGAATATCCGGCAGCTCATACCCTATAAATAAGGACGAAGCCCCAACAAGACGCGATGCGCTTGGCGTCGTCGCGCAGCAAGGCAGGAAGGAGTTTTTACAGTGCCTAGAGCAAAAGGCGGTAGTAAATCGAGACAAAGACGCAAAAAGATCATGAAGCTCGCCAAGGGTTATGTTGGCGGTCGTGGGCGGCTCTATCGATCGGCGCGGGAAACAGTGGAGCGCGCACTATCGTTCGCCTATCGCGATCGACGGGTGAAGAAAAGGACTTTTCGCGGCTTATGGATCACCCGGATCGGCGCGGCGGCAAAAATGAACGGCCTTTCCTACAGTCAATTGATCAAAGGGCTCAAACAAGCCGGTGTCGAATTGGACCGCAAGATCCTGTCGGAAATCGCGGCGGCAGATCTCTCGGGATTCAACCAATTGGCTGAAACTGCAAAATCTCATCTTGGCGCTTAAACGCCAGAACCCGCACTCGAATGAACGATTCTCTGGAAGCTCTCCAAGGAGAGGTTCTGGACCGTATCCAGCAAGCGAATTCGGAGCAAGAGCTGGAACAGATCCGAATCGACGTCCTTGGCCGGAGCGGCAAACTGACACTCTTGTTGCGCGGTCTCAGGGAGATCGCGCCCGAGGCGCGGCCGCGGCAGGGTGAGCGGCTGAACCAGCTCCGGCGAGTCGTCGAATTTTCGTTGGAAGGCCGGCTCGAGACAGTCAAAGAGCAAGCTAAAGCCAAGGCTCTTGCCGAAGAGCGCGTCGACATCACGCTTCCCGGCACGCGGCCCGCGCGAGGAACCTCCCATCCGCTGACGCTCGTCGTCGACGAGATTATCGATATCTTCTGGGGCATGGGATTCGAAGTCGCGCGCGGACCGGACATCGAAGATGATTACCACAATTTCGAAGCCCTCAATTTTCCCAAGGACCATCCGGCCCGCGACATGCAAGACACTTTTTTTGTCTCAAATGAGCGGGTGCTCCGAACCCATACATCGCCGGTTCAAATTCGCACGATGGAGACGCGCAAGCCGCCGCTACAGGTGGTGGTCCCCGGTGCGGTTTACCGCCACGATGACGACGCGACTCATTCACCGATGTTTCATCAGGTGGAAGGGTTTATGGTAGATACGGCGATTGCGTTCTCTGACCTAAAAGGCGTCCTCACTAGTTTTCTGCGGCAGATCTTTCAAGGGGACTTCGGTGTCAGGTTTCGGCCGAGCTTTTTCCCCTTCACTGAGCCCAGTGCGGAGATCGACATTCAATGCGTCATCTGTGGTGGCGCCGGCGCACTTAGCTCCGGCGAGACTTGCCGGGTATGCAAGGCGAGCGGCTGGTTGGAGATTCTCGGCGCTGGCATGATTGATCCGGCGGTTTTTAAATTCGTCGGCTACGATCCTGAAAAGGTCTCCGGGTTTGCTTTCGGGATGGGCGTCGAAAGAATTGCGATGCTCAAATATGGCATCGATGATATCCGGCTGTTTTTTCAAAATGACTTGAGGTTTTTACGGCAGTTTAGTTAACTGCGCTGGACGACTGTCGGCAATGTACCGTCATTCCAGTAGTCCCAAGACGCAATCTCGCTTACATGAAGCTTACTCTCAACTGGCTCAAAGAGTTCGTTGCTTTCACGGGCGCGCCGGAAGAACTGGTGCGATTGCTCACGATGGCTGGACTTGAAGTGGAATCGCTGAGTCCGTTGCGCGAGCCAGGCACGAATCGCGAAGATTGGCTGCTCGAAATCGCGGTGACGCCGAACCGTGGGGATTGTCTCGGGATCGCTGGCGTTGCCCGCGAAGTTTCCGCGCTAACGGGTGCCGAGCTCAAACCTATAGCGACGCTGCCAAGCAAGACAACTCCGCATTTCGGGAAACGGGTCGCGATTCGGATTGAAGATCCAAGTCTTTGCCCACGCTATTCAGCGCGAATCATCGATAAACTCTCGATTGCTGAAGCGCCAGCTTGGTTGCGCTATCGGCTCGAGGCCTGCGGCATTCGCGCCATCAACCAGGTCGTCGACGTAACCAACTATGTCATGCTAGAGACCGGTCAGCCGCTTCACGCCTTCGATTGGGATCAGCTGCCGGAGAAAAGCATCGTGGTCCGGCCGGCACGGGAAAAGAAACAATTCACAACACTGGATGGTGTGACGCGCGAACTCGCGCACGATGATTTGCTGATTTGCGCCGGCGAAACTCCCGTTGCGCTCGCCGGCATTATGGGCGGCCTCGAGACCGAGGTGCGCGCTTCGACTTCTGCGATTTTACTAGAAAGCGCAAACTTCGCCTCGTCGAGCATACGGCGAACGGCAAAGCGCCTGGGTCTCCATAGCGAGGCTTCGCATCGGTTCGAGCGCGTGGTAGATCCCGAGGGGACGATCAAAGCTCTGGATCGCGCGCTCTGGTTGCTGCGGGAGCTTGCTCCCGGGACTGAGGCGAGCGGCGTTGCCGATGAATATCCGGGTCGCACGAAACCGGCGGCGCTTTGGCTGCGGGCCGAACGGATCGAGCAACTGCTCGGGGTTCGGATCGAGCTTGAACATGCCGAGAGGCTTCTTGGTGCCCTTGGGCTTAATGTTGAGCGAGAGCCAACTCGGCAGAGCCTAAAAGTCACGGTGCCCGCGAGCCGACCCGATCTAGCACGGGAAGCCGATCTCATCGAGGAACTGGCGCGGCTGGACGGCTATGACAAGATTCCAACGACATTGCCGGTTTTTAGAAATTCGGCGAAGCGCGATGAACGGCTGGCTTGGGAACGAAAACTCCGTGCTCTCTTAAACGGCGAAGGCATGACGGAAGTCATCAATCTGCCGTTTGTTTCGGAACAGTTGAACCACTGTTTCACAGGCGTTTGGCAAGAACCGCAGTTGGCAGCCGTGGCGGTGCTCAATCCACTGGCGCAGGAAAACAGTGAAATGCGCCACAGCCTCGTTCCCGGATTAATCGAGAATCTGCGGCTCAATCTCGCCCACGAGTCTCAAAGCTTTCGCGCCTATCAGCTTGGAAAAGTGTTTCGACTGCTACCGGGAAGCGAAACCGACGAGAGACTTTGTGTCAGCGGATTGTTATTCGGACCGCGCGTGTCATGCGGCTTGCGCGTGCGCGAACAGCGCGCGGCTGGATTTCTCGAGTGCAAGGGAATCGTGGAAGCGATTTTAGATTTGTTTCATTTGAACAGCGTCACCTGGACGCGGGCGAGCACAAAATTTTTGCATCCCGGAAAATCGGCATGGATCCAATATAAAGGCGATAATTTGGGTTATGCGGGCGAGCTTCATCCGGATGTTGCCGAGCGTTTCGATGCTTCGCAAGTGCTGGTATTTGAACTTGACTTCGACAAACTGCTTCAGTATGCTCCGCGCCGAATAGCTGCGAAGCCGCTACCACGCTTTCCGGCCGTCGAGCGAGACGTCGCGATCGTAGTTGATCGCGATTTTGCCGCTCAGCAAGTCATCGGTTGGATCCATGATCTGGGCGAACCGTTGATCGAACATGTTGAGGTTTTTGATCAGTACGTCGGCGCGCCAATCCCGAACGGGAAAAAAAGTCTCGCCTATCGAGTATCCTATCGCGCCAATGACAGAACGCTTACGGACAGCGAAGTTAACGAGCTGCACCAAAGCTTGGTGGATCGACTGGGTAAAACTTTTGACGCCGAGCAGCGAAGTTGATGAGTACGATCGCTGCCGAGTCCGGAGAAGAGGTGTAACATGACAAAAGCGGAAATTATCACGCGCATCTATGAAAAAGTCGGATTTTCCAAAAAGGATGCGACGGACGTGGTGGAGGCGACCTTCGACATTATCAAGGGTTGCTTGGAACGCGGCGAAAAAGTGAAAATTTCAGGTTTCGGAAATTTCGTGGTTAATACCAAGCGGCCGCGCAAGGGACGAAATCCGCAAACCGGCGATGAAATTATCATTGTGGGACGAAAAGTTTTGACGTTCAAAGCGAGTCAAATCATGAAAAAGAGTCTTAACGGAATCGCTTCGACTGCACCCGAATCAGCATCCGGCTCATCCGCAGCGGAATGAGGAAACGGCATGCCTCCTCGTTTGCCGGAAAAGATCTATTTTAAAATCGGCGAGGTGAGTGAAATCGTCGGTGTCGAACCGTATGTGTTGCGCTACTGGGAAACCGAATTCGATTTGCTGAAACCTTCCAAAGCTCCCTCTAAACATCGGCTCTATAAAAAGCGGGATGTAGAGCTTCTGCTCGACATCAAGAGGCTCTTATACACCGAAGGGTTCACGATCGAGGGCGCGCGAAAGAAACTGAAAGAATCGAAAAAAGAGGAAAAGAACCAACTCAAGCTGCCGCTCTCCGAACAAAAGTACAAAACCGCCCTAGTCAAGTTGAAAAAAGACTTAGAGTCACTCCGGCGCTTGCTGTCATGATCCGCGGCTATGGAAAAAATTTTGACGACGTCGAAATTTGCGTTGGCCATTCTAGAATGTTAGTTTTCG
>DATBEY010000167.1:0-3892 GCA_036558765.1 Binatia bacterium
AGGCGCGTCCGGGGGGTCGTTGCGGAACTCGCGATACGCCCGTTCGACGTTCATGTACAGCCGCGCCGGGGCACGCCACTCACCGTAGGGGCCGAACTCGATCCGCTTGGAAGCATCGAGCGACGTGAGCCCGGCGTCGAAATATTTCTTCGACTCATCACGGACATACTGGAGGTAAGCTTTCATCTCGGTCACCCCTTCGATCCCGCAGAGCGGGCCGTGGCCGGGGACGATGACATCGGGCTTGAGCTGAGTGATCAGGTCCAGGCATTGAAACCATTTATCGTATGTCCCCGTCCAACCCATCGGTGTGCACTGCCGGAAAAGCACGTCGCCGGCGAACACAACGCGCTCCTTGGGCACATGGATGATCGTATCCCCTACCTGATGGCACGGCCCAACGTAAATCAAGTGGACCTCCGTGCCGTCGAGGTCCAGCTCGTAACGTGTGTCGAACAAGGTCGTCGGCAGGACGAGTTCGACGCCGTCGAGGTTATAGTCCTCCGCCAATTGCTGTCCCGCGGCGGCGACGCCGGGGTGAAGCTCCTTGAGTGCCACGCGCGTGGGCAAATGGGCCACACCGTGCAACAGCTTCCGGGTCTCCTCCGGATTGGCGACGTGCTTCATACGCTCGGGTACCGAGCGGTGGGCGATGATCTCCGCGCCCTCGAATAGTTGATTACCCCAGACGTGGTCTCCATCTTCGTGCGTATTGATGACGCGTTTCGGCATGGCGGGCCACACCTTGCTGAACATCTCGATCATCTGCCGCCCATGGGCGAGATCCGACTGCGTGTCGATCACAACGCCCCCGGCCCGGTTGATGAGTCCGGAATTGGCGTCACACACGCGGTTCTTTTCGATCAGGACCGCAAAGCAGTTGTTACTGACTTGTTCCATCTTCATGAGCATGATTTCCTCTTTGGCGCGGCGCTAGTCTCGTCATCCAAGTTGGCGGTTTCGACTCGTATGGTGGTTTTGCTTTTGCCCTCAATTAACCTCTGCTCCGGCGAGTTGTTTTTAAACTCGGCTTCGCCCCGCCCGGCTCGCGGCAGTGCCGGCTCCAACCTCCGCCGGCTCGCCTCTGACGAAGACCCCAGCCTTGCCATTGCAGGCCGGTCGGAGTGGTTGTGCCAGCATCGCACCGGCTAAATGATTTGGTCTGTATTTATGGTGCTTCAGAGTTTCGTGTGAAAATTTGGCCAATACTGTTTTATTCGTGCGGGATCTTTTGGTTTACCACGAAGAGCGCGAAGTACTCAGCGCGGCAAAGCCGCAACCAAAGAATCCGGAGCATTCACCACGGAGGACACAGAGGTCACAGAGAGCAGAAAGACTCATTCGAAAATTTTTCATCAACCTATTTTTCTCTCTGTCTCTTTCTCTGTGTTCTCCGTGCGCTCTGTGGTGCGTCTTCCGAGAGTTTTCGCAAGCCGCACAAATTTGCAGCTATAGTAGTACGAAGATCACGACAAAAATGCGAAAAGTGAACAAAATCCGAAACTGCAAACCCTTCGTGGACTTCGCGCTCTTCGCGGTTAGCCAAAACTTCCCGCACATAAACAGTGTCGGTTCGTCTTTCACAAGATCCCTGTAGCACCCAATTATTAAGGAGCTCATAAGTAGGTGGACAACATAGGTGCAGCAAAAAGCCCAGGGGACAAGTCCTGCCGCGCGCGGGCAATAATGCTGTGCTTTAAAAGGAGGAAAAAGCCATGAGACGATTCGGCCTTTGGCCTTGTTTCCATTTCCTGATTTTAGCCTCGCTCGGCTTTGTAACGGCCCTTGCGTCGACGGCTATGGCCGCCTCGGTGGGTTTGTATGTCGGGACTTTTGATCCGCCAACTCTGGCCGAGATCGCCATGATGCGCTGCGCTCTAGGAGATGCCGGAGTTAAGAAGGAATGCACGCAAACCGGCAAGACCATTGCTCGCCTGGTGGTGTCGGTCAATCAAAGTTATGAAGAAGATACTTTCGCTTCCACAACCGAACGGGCGCTGATGGTCAAGCACGCATTGCAAAAATACGGGGATCGGGTGGAAGTGGTAACCGCGCCGGGAAATAGAGAGGCAAAAACCCGCGCTTTACTCGAAAATAAAAACATTGAGCGAGTGATCGAGTTCATTGACAGCGCGTCTTATCGGGCGCTGCAATCCTCTCAGGTGAGTCAAGATCCTAAGGTGCTATGGCGGGTGTTTTCGCTAAAGCAGCCGGGGCAACCACCGCCGGCGCTTGATCCCAAGACGTTACCTGCCAACGTGAAAATGTTTGTCGAAATCGAACAGCCCCCGGGCAGCACCGCGAGCGCGATTCAAAAGGCCATTCAATCCGGCCGGACAACCGCTGGACTCATCGATCCGGCCGTCAATGCGGTCATCGAGAGATTGAGCCTCTACCAGGAGGTCAGCGAGGACCTGGCAAAGCTACAAAGGTCCTTGTTTGAAGAAAGTTGGCGCGATTCTTTAGAGGACATCAAATTGGTCTGTCCCGGTCTGTTAGCGGAGAAGGACTGCGCTGCGCTGGCAGCAAACTGGCAGACCCTTTCGATAGTGACCGACGGCGCAACCGACGGCAAGAATCGCCCTGATGCTTCAGCCAATGTTCTGGTTTATAAGCGAGGCCAATCCGCGGACCGCTGGGCGGAGAAGTTTACCAATACGGCGCTAAAACCTCTGCAAGGGTCCGCCGGCTACGCCAAGCTAAAACCCGTCGCCGAGGATATGAGCTCTAAAATGTACCTAGGGTACCCCGACGCTAAGCTTTTTCATATGAGAAAGGTTTTCGTTCCGAGGCAACCTGGATTGACGGAAGCGGTAAAAGTCACCCAGCGGCCGGTGTCTTGTTCGGCGCCTCCGGGCAAATACAATATGAATATCGCTCAGTATACCTCCGATCGCTTTCCGGATTCTTTTGCCGAGTTCTTGCGAGCACAGTTTCCCACGCGCTCGATCTTACCCGGCGATATTTATACGCACAACCAGACTCTTGAAGAGGCCTATCGGTTTCATCGGCGCGATGGCTTTGACACATTTTATTTCTTGCAGACCCGCCGCGGTCAACTCCATCGCAGTATCTATCTTGCGGTAAGAGAAAAGCCGCACGCTTATCGTGTGGTTTTCACCAATCTTCGGGGGCTTGACCAGGAAGCCGATGTTTATTGTCAAATCTCCCATTCCGGCACTTTTTCAAGCATGCATTCGGTTCATGCGAATGTCGAGCTGCCGTTATTTGTATTCAATCCGGCCGGGGTCTCTTTAAAACTCAATGATAAAGACTGGTTGCTTTTTGGCTTTAAAGGAAAATGGGAAAAAATCTTGCTCGGGCAAAATTGGCAGCGGCAGCCTCTAGTAAAGCAGGGATTGGATATCGATCTATTTACCCATCCAACAATCAAGCAACGGCTCGTGGTTGCGCGCAATGTCTATGGCGACGATGCCAACATCATCATGGATACTTTCTACAAAAAGGGCGCGCGTCAGGTGATCTATTTGGGCACGGCGGGAGCGATCGCAAACTATAAAGTCGGCGCTGTGGTGACTCCCGATGAGTTTATCGATATCACCGATGTCGCCGTCCCGTTTAAGAAAAATATGGCGCATGCCTATCGCGCAGAGCTGTCTAAACAGGTTACCGTTCACGACCAGACCAAGCACGGTCGCGTACCGACGATCTATCATGAGACTCTAGCCTTGTTGGATACTTGGCGAACCAGATCGATTGCCGCTTTGGATGTAGAGGGTTTTTATCTCGCGAAATTTGCCAGAAGCCATAGCGATCTCAAAATGGCGGCGTTGTTTGTTATCTCCGACCAAACGCTGGGTGAGAGCACCATCGACGAATCCGAGGCTCGCCTGGATGTCATCGACGATTCCGTGTACAAGCTGATAGCGGT
>DATBEY010000168.1:0-4106 GCA_036558765.1 Binatia bacterium
CGTTGCCGGAGCCGCCTGCGGAAAGTGGACTGACCAATTTTTATGCCAAGGGCGGCAGGTTCGGTCCTCACAATCACCATCATTCGAATCATCAAGCCTGTCTCGAAGACCGCGACGACATCGCTTATCTCACCTACTTCAGTGCCGGACTGAGAGTGTACGACATTCGCGATGTGCGCCAACCGAAAGAAATCGGTTATTTTGTGCCCGCCGATCCGGTAACCCGAACGGGACTCAAGCCCAGTCGCCTGGTCGCGCAGTCGGAAGATGTGCTCGTGGATCGCCGCGGTTTCATCTATCTATCCGATAAAAATCACGGGATTCACATTCTTCGTCTCAGACAAGTCTGGCCATATGCCGCTTAGCGCGAGACTCAAAATGGCAGCGCCACCGATGACGGTGGCGCGCGCTCAAAATTGTTTGAAGAAAAATCCCTGCTCTACGGCTTCATCGATTCAGGGAAATATTTGGACGGCGCCCATACGTTCACGGTGAAGTTGTGACAGCCCAAGATGCGCAGCTCGCGCATGATCCGAATGTAATCTTGGGAATCGATAAAATCGCGCCAGTTGTCCAAGGTCTCGAAATCGATGGTGATCGCGACGTGGGGTGTGACCTCGAGAGGATTTCGGTAGTTCCGGATTTCGATGACCCCCTTGTGATTCAAGGTAGTCGGCAGCCAATCATTCCTCGCCTTGTTCGAATAGATCGTCAAGTTGGCTTTCTGATCCGGCAGGTCCCACTGAATGACGAAATGGACCATTACTGTATCCCCCTTACCAAGCCTCCGTCGATTTGAATCGTAGTTCCGGTGACATAACTCGCCCGCTCCGAGCCAAGAAACACGATGACATCCGCCGTTTCTTCCGCGGTGCCGTAACGGCCGAGGGGCACTTCCGCTGCCATTTCCTTGTTGATCTCTTCCACCGGCCGTTTAAGCCGATCCGCTCTCGCTTTGTTGAGTTTCTGCGCGCGCTCGGTGTCGATGCGCCCGGGGCAGATATTGTTGATCAGGATGTTGTCTCGCGCCAGCTCCCGTGACAGAGTTTTCGCCAAGCCAATCACCGCACTGCGCACGGCGTTGGACAACACCAATCCGGTGATCGGCTCTTTGACGGAATAGGAAGTGATGTTGATCACTCTGCCGCCGCCTACCTTGCGCATGTGCGGCACCGCTTCGCGCGTCATACGCATCGTGCTCATGAAGCTCAGGTTATAAGCGTTCTGCCAATCGTCATCTGTAAATTTCATGAACTCACCGGGCGGCGGACCGCCCGCATTATTGACAATGATGTCGAGACGCCCGAAATGTTCGGCGCTTTGACTGACGAATTTTTTTATATCTTCCGGTTTTGACATGTCCGCCACTAGCGCCAGCACGTCGCCGCCGGTTTGTTTACGAATCATCGCTGCCGCGTCGTTGAGCGCCGCCTCGCCGCGCGCGCAAATGGCCACCTTCGCCCCTTCGCGTGCGAAACCAAGCGCGCTCGCCCGTCCCATTCCCTGGCTGGCGCCCGCCACTAGAGCGACCTTTCCCTTCAGTCCTAAATCCATGCTGGCTTTCCCCCTGATTGATTCGCCGATACACTAGCAAACGCCTAGTGGGCGGTCAAAAGACTGGCGCTTGGTTCGAAGAAATCGCTGTTTGTCTGAGTTTTGATTACTTTTGCTGCCAGTAGATGTTGTCGCGGAATTCCGGCTGGAGCCGCTTAATATAAAGGCAAAGCATTCCGTGCACGCCGAGTTGGCGCAGTTTGCGCGGGTCGCCTTCCCGAAGCGCCGTCTTCTCCTCGGCGGTGAGCTCGTAATTCGTCATGACATCTTCGAAGTCCGCCAGGGCCTTTTCGTATACGGAATCTTTCATTTTGAGATCGAACAATAACCGGCTCAAATCGTAACAACTCACAGCGACCTCCAGCTGACAAAGCCCCAACCGGTGGCGACAAAGTCAGGCATGTAGGCGGTGTAGGACGCTTTGGCATCCCCGACCGCGCCGATCACGACCATCCAATTGAGAAACTCGGTATCGCCGGCCTGTAAAAGCTCCTGAACCGAATAGTCCGCAAGCGCCTTTCCCTTTCCATCGCGCAAAACCTCGAGCAGTCGGTGATCGAATTTCTCGTCGATTTCGCCAATTCTCGGGGAGCCGGGAAAATGCGACAACCCGCCAGTCGCCAGGATTGCGATGCGCTCTTTCGACTGTTCCGCCACGGCGCGGATCAATTCGCCCACTTGGTAGCAACGGCGCGGCGATGGTGCCGGATCGACCCAGGTATTGACGTAAATCGGCAGGATGGGAATGCTCGGCTCACGAAGCAAAAAATAAAGCGGCACATTTTGCGTGTGCTGCAGTTCAATATTCTCGCCGTAGGAAAAATCGATGCCCTTCTCCATGCCAGCGCGGATAATCGCGTTGCCGAGTTCTTTGTGGTTGCGGTACTGAAAGCGGTGGCGCGTGAACTGGCCTTTGACTTCCTCGGCGACAGTCACGAAGAAAGTCGGAATGTTGTTCCAAAAAAAATTGACGAACTGATCGTTGGCGACAACGACGAGAACATCGGGTCGACTGCGTTGCAAGTCCTCGCGCAGCACTGCGAAAGCCGCTTCAGCATCCTGCCGAAGCTTTTTTTGCTGCTCGAGCGTGGGCCGGTTCGAGGCTCCCTTCGGTGCCATACTGTAGTGAAGATCCATGAAATCTTCCCATTCGCTTCCCGGGTCGAGCAGGATATTGGGGGCATGGCTTGCAGCCAGTGCGGAAACCAGAGGCATCGATCTGACTCCTGATGAATTTTGCAAAAATCCTAGTCCCCGACCTGAGAAAAAGCAACCGAGCCAGACGGTGAGCCGTGGCGAGAATTTTGATCGATTTCGCTGCTCCTTACCGAGGAGGGAACGGGGCTATACCGGAAAAACCACTCCCCGGGAGCGCCGAAATTGATCCACCATCTGCGGGAGAAAACTATACGGCTATCAACGAAGAATGTAACGCTCAGAGCATGCGATAGTTACGGACGGAGAAATAGATCAGGGCAAGTACTCCAAGACTGGCGATAATCGGATGGCTCAATACCCAACCGAGCGCGGGCTCGAAGTAGTTAAACATTACGTAATCGACAAACCGGCTCATTTACAATCTTTAACCCAAACTTGACCGATACTTATACCAAAAGTGTCCTCCAGAGAAAAGATCAATTTGTCCGCGCCGTACTGGACCTCACCGCGCCCGTATCCAGAGGGCACGCCGTCGCTTTGGCAATCAAGGTAATAATTCAGCTATTATTTGTACAACTTTGCTCAACACAGCTCAGGTTTGGACAAAAATACTCGAATAAAGCTTCGTTCCGAAAATGGCAGCCGAGGTCAAGTGGGCATGCGAACGAGATTTCTGCGGCCCCGGCGAAGCCATCCGGGCGTGGCATTGCCGTTGCTCTACCGACGACCCATCTATTAAAGAGGGAGCAAACCGATGAGACTACTGCTATCGACGATGTTCAGAAAGCTGCCGGTGCGAACAACCAAACAGCGTGCAACCATTTGTAAGCGCTGCGGCGCGCGTATCTATTCCTTAAGCTACCTTAAGGCCCACCTGGAATCCCACGACCGTAAAACGCATTAATCCTTGGAGACCTCAATTGAACTACGTATCTGATCGCAGAATGTTCACTGCCGGCGCGAATAACAGTTCGCGCTCGAAATGTCGGCTGAGCGTTACGCGAACTATTGGAGCGCTGTGACGAATCGTCTTCACAGTTTCGAACTCTCATCGACGGATGTTCGGATCGCCGGCCTAGCTCCGAAGGATTCGAAGCAATGGCGCAAATTCTTTGCATAGCAGAGAAGCCCAAAAACTGCGGGAGTTCGCGACCGGCGTTTTCTGCCGAAGCTGCCAAAGAGATTCTGTTGTGCCTCAGTTGTTTTCGGAAACTGTAGTCCTCGATAACTCGCGCTTTGTTCAACCCTCTTCTGCGCTGCTACCTCATTTCACGCCAAAAAAACTAGAGGGGTAGATTGATCGGTTTTTTGCGCTACAGTTCTTACGTGAGCCAAGGCGTGAAGAGATCGGTAACCGGCCGAGAAACTCGTGGGAGGCGCAACATGAAAGCAGA
>DATBEY010000169.1:0-23610 GCA_036558765.1 Binatia bacterium
ACCAGAGCGGCGCGAATGGCGCCGACGTGTTTATAAGTGATGCGGCCCTGCGGGTCGATAAAAAAGCTTTCCGGAATACCCCAGGTGCCATAGTCCACGGCAATCTTGGCTGCCTCGTCCTTGCCATTCGGATAGGTAATATTGAACTCCTTCAAAAATTCGAGAGCGTTTTGATCTGTGTCCTGCACTGCCACACCGAGAAAGACCATATTTTTGTCTTTGATTTTCTGCCATGCCGCTTCCAGTTCGCGGGCTTCTTCCCGACACGGTACGCACCAGGAGGCCCAAAAGTTGAGAAACACGGCCTTGCCGCGCAGGTCGTCAAGAGTCAAGGTGCGGCCATCGAAAAGCTTCAGTGTAAAGGGCGTCGCCGGTTTGGCGAGCAACGGCGACACAATATAGTGTGAATCGCGCGTGAAACCGTAGGCGAGCAATGCCAGGAGCGGCCCGATAATCAGGAGTGTAATAACAAAGCGACGGACAGGCATTTAGTTCTCGCTCCACGCGGAAAAGCCGATCTCAATTTGCAAATTGCACGCAGCAATCATTGTATATCTCGTCCATCAGTGAGCGATTCAAACCCGGCGAGTCAAAGCCACGTTACGCTTCGCAAAAATTAGTTCAATAAAATCATGGCTCCGCTGAAACGTTTTTGGCGATGGGCGAGATGCAGATCAAAGTGCCAAAAGCGATGACAAATCCTCCGATCCACATCCAGATCACCAACGGCCGGACCAGCACTTTCAGCGTGGCCTGATTGCGGTCCACCTCGCTGAAGCCGGAGAGAATCAAATAAATATCTTCGCTCAGGCTGCTTTGATGGACCGCGCGGCCAATGGGCGACTGCTGCGTCGGAAAAAATTTCAACGCGGGTCGTAGCGTGCCGTTGTCCTTGCCGTTGTGAAACACATGAAACGCTCCCTCGATGCGAAAATGCGTCGGCTGTTGCGAACCAGTGAGCCCGGCGAACTGAATCCGATAATTCCCGACCTGGAGCTGCTGATTGAGCGACATCGTCGCTTCCTTCTCGGTGCTGTAGGACATCGAGCCGGCGATGCCCATCATAATCAGCACAATGCCGAGGTGAACGATAAAGCCGCCGTAGCGGCGTTGATTGCGTCGCGCCAGGGTCACCAAACCGCGAATGATGCCTTCGCCGGCGATGCGCCGGCGCGCGCGCAGCGCCAATCCGGTGTCATATAGAATACTAAAGACGACAAAAGCGAGGAGTGTGAAACCCAGCAACGGCATGAAATCGCGGATTTTCCAGGCGAACAAACCCAAACCGAGTAGCAATGCCGCGGCCGCGGGCCAGGTGAAATTGCGCTTTAGATTGTCCCAAGAAGCGCGCCGCCAAGCGATAATCGGACCTACCGCCATCAAAAAAACCAGAAACAAGAAGAGCGGCACAGTCACGGAATTGAAGTACGGCGCTCCTACGCTCACTTGAACGCCGGCTACAGCTTCAGAGATCAGCGGAAAGACGGTGCCGAGGAAAATTGTGAAGAGCGCCGACACGAGGACAATGTTGTTGAGCAAAAAAGCCGATTCGCGGCTGACCATGGAATCGAGCTCAGGCTGCTCTTTGAGGAGATCGGCGCGATAAGCCACCAAACCGAAGGAGCCGAGCAGGATGACGGCCAAAAAGCCGAGAAAAAACCCGCCCACGGGTCCGGACGAAAACGCATGGATCGAAGAAAGAATTCCGGAGCGGGTAAGAAACGTGCCGAAAATCGTCAGACTGAAGGCGACGATGATCAGCGACAAGTTCCACACCTTCAGCATGCGCCGCCGTTCCTGGACTTGAATCGAATGCAAAAAGGCTGTAGCCGGGAGCCACGGCATGAACGCGGCATTTTCCACCGGGTCCCACGCCCAATAACCGCCCCAACCGAGAACATGATACGACCACCACGCGCCGACCAGATTACCCGCGGTTAAAAAGAACCACGCCGTAATCGTCCAGCGTCTGGTGCTGACGATCCAGGCTTCATCGAGTTTGCCGACGATCAGTGCCGCCATCGCGAAGGCATAGGGCACGGTGAGACCGACGAAACCGGTGTAAAGCAGCGGCGGGTGGGTCATCATGTTGGCGTCCTCGAGCAGCGGGTTCAAGCCGCGGCCGTCGGGCGGGATGGGAAAAATCGTTTCGAAGGGATTCGATAAAAAGCCGACGACGCCGAGGAAAAACGCCGAAACGATGCAGAAGATCATGATGACCCAAGGGATGGTGTCGTTGTGACGATCGCGGTAGAGCCACGCCACCACGCCGGAAAAGATGATCAGCACCCACTCCCAGAGCAGCAGCGATCCTTCGAGCGCGCCCCACAAACCAGTAATTCGATAGTAAACCGGCGTCGCGCGGGTGGTATTAAACGCGACGTATTTGATCGAGAAGTCGGTTGTCACAAGCCCATAAATGAGCGCCGTGGCCGCCAAAGTCACCAAAAAGAACTGCGCGATAATCGCCAGCCGCGCGACTGTCAAATAGCGGGCATCGCCGGAGCGCGCCGCAACGATGGGACTTATGATTCCACCGAGCGCTACGATGAATGCCAGGACTATGGAGGTATGGCCTAGAGCGGCGGTCACCGGGCGCTGGTTTCCTTGCCGGGAATAAAACTTTTCGCTGATTGATTGGCATCAGTGTGCGCACTGTATTCTTCGGCGTGTTTGGCCATGATCGTGGTTGCATGAAAGACGCCGTCGCTGCCGATCCGTCCCTCGACAACGGCGCCTTTTCCCTCGCTAAACAAGTCCGGCGGTACCCCTTTGAAGTATACCGGGAACGTCGCGTTGCCGTCAGTGAGTTGAAATTGATAGGTAAGATTTTGTAGATCCTTGTGCAGCGAGCCTTTAACGACCATACCACCCATGCGCACGAACTTGCCTTGCATGGAGCTTTCTTCGGCGCGCAATTCCGAGGGCATCTTGAAATAAACCATCGCTTCTTTCATGCCCCCGACAATTAAATAAGAGATCGCGGCAAGAATCACGAATCCGCCGATCAGGAAACGCTTACGTTTGATCATGTTCGTTGATTGCCTGTGCCGATGTGAGAGCGCTCAATTCGATCTGAGCTTTTTTGCATCGGCTTTTCAGAGAAAAAAGGTACACCACGAGGACACTCCAGACAATGCCGTACGCCAGCGCAACAAAACTCCAGTGTTCCATCAGACGCTCTGCTCGAGACGGCGCGTTCTGATTTGGTCGCGCATTTCGCCGAGGCGGTAGCGCAATGACAATAAATAGAACAGCAAGAGCAAAAAAGCCGCGATGTTGATCAGCAGCGGAATCAATAGTGGCCAAGCAATATTTTCCCATGGCGCTTTGTTGGGTTGAAGGATCGATGGCGGTTGATGCAATGTGCGCCACCAATATACCGACATGTGAATCAGCGGAATATCGAGAAAGCCGATAACGCCCAGGACCGCCGCCACCGACGCGGCGCGATCCTCATCCTCGATCAGCGAGCGCAGCATCAAATACCCAGTGTAAATCAATAACAGAATCGCGGTGAGCGTCAGGCGAGCATCCCATGTCCACCAGACACCCCAGGTGGGCCGCCCCCAAATCGAGCCTTCGATAATTGTCAGCGCGGTAAACAGGACGCCGATTTCCGCCGCCGAGTGGGCGAGGATATCGTCGCGTCTTTCCCGTTTCCACAAATACATGCAGCTACCGATGAAAACGAGAAAATAGGATAGATAGGCGGCCAGAATACTCGGCAGATGCAGATACATAATGCGTTGAACTTCGCCTTGATAGGCATCCGGCGGCGCAATCACGAGACCCCAATAGAGCCCAATGGCAATAGAGATCAGCGCCAAAGCGCCAAGAATCCCTCTGCGTTTTCTTACCGGTTGAGCCGCTGGCACGGCGGTTAACTTTCAATGACTCGATCAAACATCAATATGCCGACCGTAACGAAGATGATGTCAAAACCAAGAAGCAGCCGCAGCCATGACCAGGCGGCGCCGAGCTCGCCCGCGCTCATGATGGTTTCCATGCAGCGAATCGTCGCCAGGATCACGGGAATCATCAGTGGGAAGAGGACCAGCGGCAACAACAGCTCCCGGGCGCGCGCGCGGAGCGTGATGGCCGACATAATGGTTCCCAAAACACAAAAGCCGACGGTGCCTAATAGGGTAACTAGAAATAGTTGCGGTAGCAAATTCCACCCCTGCAGATTGAACAGAATCCAGAAAAGCGGCATCACGACAGCTTCTACGAGAAACATCAAAAGCAGATTGAAACAACTCTTGGCGAGAAACAAAGCGCCTCTGTCGAGCGGCGATAACAGGAGCGCCTCGAGACAGTGGTTCTCCCGCTCCACCTGAAATAGCTGGGTCAGTCCGAGGGTGCCGGTGAAAAGAAACGCAAGCCACAGCAGCGCGGGCGTCATTTCCGCGACTCTGTCGGGCGGAAGATCGAAGGAAAAATGAAACACAAACAGGAGCAGCGTGCCGAAAAAAAACATCGTGAGCAAGCTGTCGCGACGGCGCAGCTCGAGCAGAAGATCTTTCCAGAGCAGAAGCAGAGTTTGCTTTATGAACTCCATCGCTCTCCGTGCGGTAAAAATTCTCCGAAGGCGCGATCAAAGCTCGTCCAAGGCTGCTGCTTGGCTTCATTGAACGTGAGCCGTCCCTGTTTCAGGATGAGCGCGCGGCTGCACAGCTTCAGCGCCCGTGCAACGTGATGCGACGCCATCACCACAATGGCGCCGTGCGCGGTCTGCTGCCGAAGAAATGCCTCCAGCAGATCGATGCCGCTGCCGTCAAGAACGCCGTAGGGTTCGTCGAGCAGAAGCAGGTCGGGCTGGAGCAGCTTCCATTTGGCGATCGAAAGCCGGCAACGCATCCCACTCGACAGGTTGCCGACGAATTCCGCGCCGCGCTCAAGCAGCGCGACTTCCTCCAGCGCCGCCGTGATCATTTGCAAATCGCATCGATGGCCGTACAGCGAGAGAAAGAAACTCAGATTCTCCTGGACAGTCAAATTGTCGTACAGGTGATCCGCGGGCATCAAAAGCCCCGCTCTCGCCCGAGAAACCCGGGCGATCCCGGATGTTTCATCAAAATGGATCGAGCCTGTGGTCGGGGTGATAAGGCCGGCAAGAAGTTTGAGCAGAGTTGTTTTGCCCGCGCCGTTGGGCCCAAGTAAGGCGATCAAATCGCCCGAGCCAAGTTCGACGCTCAGATCACGGACCGCCCAGAGGAAGCCGTAGGCTTTGGATAATTTATCGATGCAGAGGCGCAAATTCGGTCCGATCGCAGAGCAGGAGTTGCACGATCCTGAAGTCCACCGAATATAGTGAGCGCTAGTGCTCGATTCAAGCACATTGCGCGTTTGGCTGCGGGTTAGTTTGAATTATTCCCGGAACTCCCCTATTTAGGAGTTGCGCGGGTCGGTTACCCCAAGGAGGGAGTGCATGAATCCGATCGTCACCGTCACCGGGTTTTGGGATGCGTTTGTCACAAAGATCGCGGTTTTTCTGCCGAATTTATTTTTCTCGATTGCGATTCTTCTCCTTGGCTGGGTCATTTGCAATGTCATCAAGCGAGTTGTGGTGCGCATCCTGAAGCTCTGCCAATTCGATGCCTTGGCGGAGCGCGCCGGGATCAAGCAGATTCTCGAGCGTGGCGGCATCAGGCAAGCGCCGTCGGACATCATCGGTTTGTTGACATTCTGGTTTCTTTTCTTGATCGCGATTGTGACCACGCTGGAGACCCTCAATTTGAGCGGCGCGACCGACACATTGCATACAATCTACCTTTATATTCCGAAAATCGTCGCAGCCCTGGTCACTCTGATTCTCGGCCTTTACTTTGCCAATTTTCTGGAAACAGTCACTCGGACTTCGTGCGCCAATGCCGGCCTGCATGCGGCGTCGTCGATCGGGCGAGCCGCATACATCGGTACGACCATTTTTGTGGTTGCGGGGATCTTCGAGATTTTGGATATCGCGTCGGAGATCGTGATCTGGGCGTTCATCTTGGTATTCGGCGCGGTCTGTTTGGCGTTGGCGTTGGCCTTCGGGTTAGGCGGCCGAGAGGTCGCAGCGCGCTACCTCGAAAGATGGCTGGAGCAAAAGAAAATCGAGAAAATCGAGTAGTTAACGTAACTTGACTCGCTGCCGGCAATCAGCTAGTTTCGATCAGTTCAAAAAAATTTTCACGCGAATAGCCTAAGGAGAAGTGTCGAGTTTTACCGAGGCCCTTAGGCTATTTTTGCAGGTGAGGAGAACATGGCAGAGTACAAAGTCGTAAAGGTCCCGAAAGACGGTGCCAAAATCACCATGGGAGCGAACAGGCAGCTCCAGGTTCCCGACAACCCAATCATTCCATTTATTGAAGGCGATGGCACGGGGCGAGACATCTGGCGCGCCTCAGTGCGGGTATTCGATGCTGCTGTCGAAAAAGCCTACAAAGGCAAAAAGAAAATTCGCTGGATGGAAGTGTACGCCGGGGAAAAGTCTTTCAAACAGTATAATAGCTGGTTGCATGAAGAGACGGTGCCGGCATTTTCGGAATTTCTCGTCGGCATCAAAGGTCCGCTCACCACGCCGATCGGCGGCGGCATGACCTCACTCAACGTCGGTCTGCGCAAGCTGCTCGATCTTTACGTCTGTCAAAGGCCGGTGCGCTACTTCAACGGCGTGCCCTCGCCGGTCAAGCATCCCGAGTACGTCGACATGATCGTGTTCCGGGAGAACACCGAGGATATTTATACCGGCATCGAATTTCCCAACGGCACCGAAGCCAATGCCAAATTCAAATCCCTGGTCAAAGATAATTTCCCCAAAGAGTATGCCAAAATTCGTTTCCCAAATACCGCTTCCATCGGGCTGAAGCCCGTTTCGGTCGAAGGCACCGAGCGGCTGGTGCGCGCGGCGATTCAGTGGGCACTCAAGAATAAACGCAAAAACGTTAACTTTGTCCACAAAGGCAACATTATGAAATACACCGAGGGCTCCTTCATGGAATGGGGCTACGCTCTCGGCAAACGCGAATTTCGTAACGATGTGGTCTCGGAGCGCGAGTCCTGGATTCTGGGTAACAAAGAGGCCAATCCCAACTTGAAGGTCGAAGACAATGCCAAAATGATCGATCCCGGATTCGCCATGATGTCGCCGGCGCAGCAGAACGATATCAAAAAAGAAGTGGAAGAGGCGCTCAAGCTCTGGCCGACCCACGGCGACGGCAAGTGGAAATCGAAACTGATGCTCAAGGACTCCATCGCCGACGTGACCTTGCAATTCGTGTTGATCCGTCCAAAAGACTACGACGTCATTGCAACCTGTAATCTCAACGGTGATTATCTCTCGGACGCATTGGCCGCGCAGGTCGGTGGAATCGGTATTGCGCCGGGCGCCAACATCAATTACGAGACCGGCCACGCGGTGTTCGAAGCCACCCACGGCACCGCGCCGAAGTACGCTGATCTCGACAAGGTCAACCCGGGTTCGGTCATTCTATCCGGCGAGATGATGCTGCGTTACATGGGTTGGTCGGAAGCCGCGGATCTGATCATCAAGGGCATCGAGGGAGCGGTCAACGCGAAGACCGTGACCTATGACTTTGAGCGGCTCATGCCGGGTTCCAAGCTGGTCAGCTGTTCGGGCTTTGGTGATGCGATTGTGTCCAACATGCAATAGCGCTGCTGGGCTTTAGGTGTCAGGTTTCAGGTGGTAAGATTTTTTCATGGCACGGTGAGCTATGGCTAGGAAAAAGATTGCGCTAATCGGCGCGGGCAATATCGGTGGGTCCATGGCGCATCTGGCGCTGCTCAAAGGGCTCGGTGATGTCGTCATGTTCGATGTGATTGAGGGACTACCCCAGGGTAAGGCACTCGATCTGTCGCATGCGGGGCCTGTAGAAGGCTTTGACGGCAACGTCATCGGAACAAACAAATATGACGACATTGCGGGCGCCGACGTTTGCATTGTCACTGCGGGCATCGCGCGCAAGCCCGGAATGAGTCGAGACGACTTGCTCGGCACTAACGCGAAAATACTGACTTCAGTGGCCGACGGCATTAAAAAGCATGCGCCGGATTCTTTCGTCATCGTGATTACCAACCCCCTCGACGCGATGGTCACATTGATGCAGCGCGCCTTGGGCTTTCCGAAAAATCGCGTCGTTGGTCAATCGGGCATTTTGGATTCTTCACGGTACCGCTCGTTTGTGGCGAAGGAATTGAACGTTTCGGTAAAGAGCGTGCAAGCGATGGTTTTGGGCGGCCACGGCGACGATATGGTGCCGGTCCGTAGCTCCTGCTTTGTTGGCGGCGTGTCCGTAGAGAAGCTCATTGCGGCCAAGCGGCTCGAGGAAATCGAGGCGCGCGTACGTAATGCGGGCGGGGAAGTGGTGGCGTTGTTAAAAACCGGATCGGCCTATTTTTCACCAGCCTCCGCGGCGATTCAGATGACCGAAGCCTATCTTTTCGATAAGAAAGAAATTCTTCCTTGTGCGGCATTGCTCGAGGGCGAGTATGGCGTGAGCGGCTATTACTTCTGTGTGCCGGTGATCATTGGCGCTGGCGGGGTCGAGAAAATCATCGATCTCCACTTGAATGCCGCGGACAAGAAAGCGTTCGACGAATCGCTCAACCATGTTAAAGACATCGTTCAGGCGATGAATCGTGTGTTGGGCGCTGCGTAGCGCAGCAGAATTCCCAGTCGCCTGAGACCCTGAGACTAACCAGCATCTAGTCTTAGGGTCTCGTTTTTTGCGGTCCGAAAGCGATGAACATCCACGAGTTTCAGGCAAAAGAAATCCTCAAACGTTTCGGGGTAGCCGTACCGCAAGGAATCGTGGCGACCACGGCGGAGGAGGCCAAAGCGGCCGCCCAGCAGCTGGGCGGAGGAGTGGCTGTCGTCAAGGCGCAAATTCACGCCGGTGGCCGCGGCAAAGGTGGCGGCGTAAAGGTGGTCAAAAGCCCCGAGGAGGCTGCGGATAGGGCGCGCCAGATGCTGGGCAGAAATCTAGTGACGCACCAGACGGGGCCGGAGGGCCGGCAAGTCCGCCGCGTTCTGGTGGAGCAGGGTTTAGAGATCCAGCGCGAGCTTTATCTCGCGATGGTGCTGGACCGCGCGCAGTCCCGGGTCACAGTAATTTGCTCGTCCGAAGGGGGTGTTGAAATCGAGGAAGTCGCCGCCAAGGCTCCGGAAAAAATCTTGAAAGAAACTGTCGACCCGGTGGTTGGCCTGGCGGCGTTTCAATGCCGCCGCTTAGCCTTCGCATTGAATATCCCGTCGCAGTTGATCGGCAAAACCGTAGCCGTCATGCAGGGGCTTTACCGTGCTTTCGAGGAAACGGACGCTTCGCTGGCCGAAATCAATCCACTGATTATCACCCAGGACGGGCAGATTATGGCGCTGGACGCCAAAATGAATTTCGACAGCAATGCTTTTTTTCGGCAAAAAGAAATTGTTGCGCTGCGTGATCTCGATGAGGAAGACCCGCGCGAAGTCGAAGCCAGTCAATACGATCTCTCCTACATTTCCTTGGACGGCAATATCGCCTGTATGGTCAATGGCGCCGGGCTGGCCATGGCGACTATGGATATCATCAAACACCACGGCGGTGAGCCGGCCAATTTTCTCGACGTGGGTGGTGGCGCTGATGAGGAAAAGGTCGCACATGCTTTCAGGATTTTGCTGGCCGATTCTCGAGTGCGCGGCGTCTTGATCAATATTTTCGGCGGCATCATGCGCTGCGATGTTCTAGCTCAAGGCGTGGTGGATGCCGCGCGGGAATTGAAGATCACCGTTCCGCTGGTGGTGCGGATGCAAGGGACGAATGTGGAACAGGGAAGGCAGATCCTCGCAGCGTCGGGACTAAAGATTATTTCTGCTGACACCATGGCGGAAGCAGCGGAAAAAATCGTCAAGGCCGTCAGGAGTCAGGAGTAAGGAGTGGTCGACGTCTTACGCTTCACGCCTGACGCCTTACCGAGTTAACGATGTCGATTCTGGTCAATAAAAACACCCGGGTATTGACCCAGGGAATCACCGGTGCCACGGGTCAATTCCATACGCGCGCGTGTAAAGAGTATGGCACGCAAATGGTAGCGGGCGTGACACCGGGAAAGGGCGGCACCTCTTTCGAACGTATCCCCATCTTCGACACCGTCGCTCGGGCCGTGAAAGAAACGGGCGTCAATGCGAGCGTCATCTATGTGCCGCCGCCGTTCGCTGCCGACGCCATTTTGGAAGCTGCCGATGCCGATATTCCGTTGGTGATCTGTATTACCGAGGGGATTCCGGTGCGCGACATGGTGCAGGTGAAGCGCTATCTCGAGGGCCGGAAGTCTCGGCTTCTAGGTCCGAACTGCCCCGGAACGATCACACCGGGCGAATGCAAAATCGGCATTATGCCGGGGCATATTCACAAACCGGGAAGCATCGGCGTGGTGTCGCGCAGCGGGACACTGACCTATGAAGCGGTGGATCAACTCACGCGATTGGGAATGGGGCAGTCGACCTGTGTTGGCATCGGCGGCGATCCGGTGCATGGATTGGAATTTGTCGACGTCTTGGAAATGTTCAATAACGATGCACAGACAACCGGGGTGGTCATGATCGGCGAGATCGGCGGCAGCGCCGAGGAAGAAGCGGCGGGCTGGATCAAGGCGCACATGAAAAAGCCGGTGGCGGGTTTTATTGCTGGGCAAACGGCGCCGCCGGGGAAGAGAATGGGGCATGCGGGAGCGATCATTTCCGGCGGCAAAGGCACCGCAAGCGAAAAAATCGCGGCCATGGCTGCAGCGGGAATTCGCATGGCGTCATCGCCCGCAACCATTGGAACGACAATGCAGGAGGCGATGTCAGGCAAATGAGTGTCGAACGAACTCTATCGATCATCAAACCAGACGCGGTGGGCAGAAATCTGATCGGCGAAATTTTACGCCGGTTCGAAGCCGCCGGTCTCAGAATCGCCGCTGGAAAACTCGTGCGGTTGTCTCCCGAACGCGCGCAGGCTTTCTATGCGGTGCACAAGGAAAGGCCTTTTTTTGCGAGCTTGTGCGGCTATATGTCTTCGGGACCGATCTTCGTTTCTATCCTCGAGGGTGAAAACGCGATCGCAAAAAATCGCGAGATTATGGGGGCGACGGATCCCGCGAAGGCGGCACCGGGAACCATACGCAAGGATTGCGGCAAGGATGTGGAACAGAACGCGGTGCATGGCTCCGACGGCCCGGAAACCGCAGCGAGCGAGATCGCTTTCTTCTTCAGGCCCGACGAAATTGTTTGATGCCCGCCTCTCCCGTCCGATTCGCAATCCGGTCCTATATTACCGCCTGTTGTCACATGGTATGAAGCCGAACATTGCAGATTTGAGCCTAAAGGAGCTATCCGGCTTCCTGACCGAGCACAACCATCCGAGTTATCGCGCTAAGCAGATTTGGCAATGGCTGTTTCAGAAGCGCGCGATAACCTTTGCAGAGATGAGCAATCTGTCGCGGGACTTGCGCGAAGCATTGGGGGAGCATTTTCTTATTGGCCGGTTACAGATTTTGCGCCGCGCCGAGTCGCGCGACGGTACGGTGAAATTTCTCTTCGGGCTGGCGGACGGCGAGAGCATCGAAAGCGTGTTGATCCCGGAGGCGACTCGGTTGACGCTGTGCATCTCGACGCAAGCCGGCTGCGCGTTTGGCTGCGCCTTTTGCGCCACGGCTGTGCTGGGGCTCAAACGAAATCTTACCAGCAGTGAGATCGTCAATCAGGTACTTGAAGTCAGCCGTAGTCTCCAGAATGGGCGCCGCATCACCCACATCGTGCTGATGGGAATGGGCGAGCCTCTAGCCAACTACGAGCAGACGTTGCGCGCGCTCGAAATCATTACCGACAGCCAATGGGGTATAGGAATTTCGCCGCGCCGGGTGACCCTCTCGACGGTCGGCTTGGTGCCGCAAATCGAAAAACTCATGGCCGAGACTAAAATTAATCTGGCGATCTCATTACATGCACCCGACAACCGGCTGCGCGGTCAATTAATGCCGGTGAACCGCAAATATTCACTAGCGCAAGTGATCGATTGCTGCCGTTCGCTACCGATTCCGCGGCGCAAGCGCATCACCTTCGAATATGTTTTGTTGCGCGGCGTTAACGATTCGGAGCAACACGCGCGCGAGCTGGCCAAATTGCTGCGCGGCATTCCTAGCAAAGTCAACGTGATTCCTTTTAACCCGCATCCCGGCAGCGAGTTTCTCCGACCGAGTAACGAAAGCATCGCGCGTTTTCAAAATGTTCTTCATGACGCAGGCGTGCAGATCAACGTGCGCCGCCCGCGCGGTGACGATATTCAAGCCGCTTGTGGGCAGTTGCAGGGGCAGGAGGCGGGACGGCAGCGCCACGACAAGCGCCGCGCCGAGGCTAGCATCTCATGAAATCTTCGGCCATCGGTGTAATCGGCGGCAGCGGTCTTTACCAAATGCCGGAGCTCGCGGGAGTGCGCGAGGTGGCGATCAAAACTCCCTTCGGCAAGACGTCCGACCCGCTCATTCGAGGTCGGCTCGGTGGTGTCGATCTCATATTTTTGCCGCGCCATGGCAAAGGCCATCGCTGGTTACCGACGGAGATTAATTTTCGCGCCAACATTTTTGCGCTGAAACAATTGGGCGTCGAACGGATTATTTCAGTGAGCGCCGTCGGCAGCTTGCGCGAAGAGATTGCACCCGGCCACTTGGTGGTCCCGGATCAGTTTATCGATCGCACCACCCAACGGCCGAGCACGTTTTTCGGCCGGGGAGTGGTTGCGCACGTGAGTCTGGCGCATCCCTTTTGCGGCGACTTATCGAAAGTGCTCGTCACGGCAGCGCGGCAAGAAGGAGCCGAGGTCCACTCGGGCGGCACCTATGTGTGCATGGAAGGACCGCAGTTTTCCACCCGAGCGGAGTCGCAGCTCTATCGCGCCTGGGGCGCGCACGTGATCGGTATGACCAATCTCCAAGAAGCCAAGCTCGCTCGCGAGGCGGAAATTTGTTTTGGTACGCTGGCGCTCGCCACGGATTATGACTGCTGGAACGAGCAAGCCGCTGATGTTGAAATCGAGCATGTGCTCACGGTGCTGAAACAGAACGTCGCTCTGGCGCAGCGCACAATTGCGCGTGCGTCAGCCGAATTGTCCGAGCCGCGCTCCTGCGGCTGCGCCTCGGCATTGAAGGATGCCATCATCACCGAGCGGGCTCGGATTCCAAAAAAAATTCGCGCTGAACTGCAACCGATCATTGGGAAATACTTATGAGTGTTCTGGTCGTCGGTACCGTAGCCTTCGATTCCATCGAGACGCCGTTCGGCTCTGCCGAGCGCATCCTGGGCGGCTCCGCTTCTTACTTCGCGCTCGGCGCGAGCTTTTTCGCGCCGGTGCGGGTCGTTGGCGTCATCGGCCAGGATTTTCCCCAAGACTACATCGATATTTTCAATCGGCGGCAGATCGACCTCGAGGGGCTGCAGCGCGACAAGGGCGACACCTTTCACTGGCGCGGCCGCTATCACGAGGACATCAACCTGCGCGACACGTTAGAACTGCATTTAAATGTTCTAGCGGGTTTCGAGCCCAAATTGCCGGAACGCTATCGTGATGCCGATTATGTGTTTCTCGGCAATATCGACCCGGTGATGCAACTGGAAGTTCTGCGCCAGCTGCGCGGCATGAAGCTGGTCGTGTGCGACACCATGGATCACTGGATTCGCGAAAGCCAGGAGGAGCTGAAGAAAGTGCTGCAGCGCATCGAGATCCTGGTGATCAATGATTCAGAAGCCCGGCTCTTGAGCGGTTATGATAACATCGTCAAGGCGGCGCGAGCGATTCTCAAGATGGGACCGAAAATGGTTCTGATCAAACGGGGTGAATACGGCGTGCTGCAATTTTCTGATTCATCGGTGTTTGCCACGCCGGCTTACCCTCTGGAAGAAGTCTTCGATCCCACGGGTGCGGGGGATTCCTTTGCCGGCGGCTTTATGGGGCATCTAGCCCGATCCGGGGACCAGAGCCAAGGCGGTCTGCGGCGGGCGATTGTCTACGGCTCCGTCGTGGCGTCGTTCACGGTCGAGGATTTCGGCGTCAAGCGGTTGACCGACGTCTCAATCGCCGAAATCGAAGAACGTTACCAGCGTTTTATCGATCTCACCGATTTTCATTCTTGACGCGATGGAGCTTTCGGTCGTCATTCCGGTCTACAACGAGGAAGAGAACATCGAGCCGCTCATGCGTGAAATTGACGGTGTTTTGGGGCCTCTGGGCAAAACTTACGAAATCGTCGCAGTGGACGACGGCAGCAAGGACGGCACCTTTACGGCTCTGCGCACGATCCGCTGTAGGCTGCCGATCGTGAAAGCAGTTCGGCTCAAACGCAACTTTGGGCAGACGGCGGCACTGGCAGCCGGCTTGGCTTACGCCGGCGGTGCAATCATTGTGTTGATGGATGGCGATGGTCAGAACGATCCGGCGGACATCCCGGTTTTGCTCAAGGTGCTCGACGAAGGCAATGACTTGGTAGCCGGCTGGCGTTATAATCGCCGCGACGCTTTTTTCAGCCGCCGACTGCCTTCAATGATAGCTAACTGTCTGATATCGTGGACCACGAGCGTGAAGCTGCATGACTACGGGTGCACACTCAAAGCGATGCGCCAGGACGTCGCTAAAAACCTCCGGCTGTACGGTGAAATGCATCGGTTTATTCCGGCTATCGCTTATGAACGCGGCGCGCAGATTGCCGAAGTCAAAGTCAATCACCGGCCGAGACTTCGGGGCCAGTCGAAATACGGTATCAGCCGCACCTTGCGGGTGGTGCTGGATCTTTTGACCGTCAAATTTCTCTCGAGTTACTCCACTCGCCCGGCGCACGTCTTTGGTCCGTTGGGGGTCGTGAGTGGCCTTACCGGATTTGCTTTTGCGCTTTACTTATCGGTGGAAAAACTTGTTTATCACCGCTCGATCGGCAACCGACCGCTGTTATTGCTCGCGATTCTTCTGATCTTTATCGGGTTTCAGTTCGTCACGATGGGACTTCTGGGTGAGATGCTGGCGCGTACCTACCACGAGTCGCAGGATCGGCCCGTTTACGTCGTCGGCGAGGTATTGCAGTCGGGAGGGAAGGCATGAATCTGGCGGTGATCGGAACCGGATACGTGGGGCTGGTTGCCGGAACTTGTTTAGCCGAGACCGGAAACGACGTGGTCTGCGTCGATATCGACGAGGAAAAGATCGTCCAACTCAAGTCTGGCAAGGTGCCGATCTATGAGCCGGGTCTCGAAGAAATGGTCCGGCGCAATGCTGAGGATCAACGCTTGAGCTTTACGACGGATTTGCCGAGCGCGGTAAAAAAGTCCGAAATTATTTTTATTGCCGTCGGTACGCCGCAGAGCGCCACAGGTCATGCAAACTTGAGCTATGTGGAGGCTACGGCTCGAGCCATTGGCAAAGCGATGAGCGGCTTCAAAATCATCGTGACCAAAAGCACCGTGCCAGTGGGCACAGCGGATCTGATCAAAGGCTGGCTCAGCGAAGAGACTCGGCAGCCTTTTGCCGTAGCGTCGAATCCGGAGTTCATGAAGGAAGGCGCGGCAGTGGAAGATTTCATGAAACCTGACCGCGTCGTTTTGGGTGGTGACAACGCCGACGCGTTGGAAACGCTCAAGGAACTCTACGAGCCGTTTTTGCGCACCGGCAATCCGATTCTCGTTATGGACAGCCGAAGCGCAGAGATGAGTAAATACGCCGCTAACGCGATGTTGGCGACCAAGATTTCTTTTATTAATGAGATTGCTTGTCTATGCGAAGCAATGCACGCGGATGTGAGCGAAGTCCGGCGCGCCATCAGTCTGGACCGGCGCATCGGACCGCATTTTATTTTTCCCGGCGTCGGTTACGGCGGGTCGTGTTTTCCCAAGGATATTCGCGCCATGATCAGTATGGCTGGGGATATGCGAGCCATGCCGCTGCTGACGGCGGTGGAACAAGTGAACGAGCGCCAGAAGGCGCTGCTCTTCGAGAAGATCAAAAGACATTTTGGCGATGATCTGTCACGCTTGACGTTTGCGATCTGGGGACTTGCTTTCAAGCCGCGCACCGATGACATGCGGGACGCCCCCGCGATCGTGGTGATCAATGCGCTGCTGGAAGCCGGTTCACGGGTGCAGGCATTCGACCCGGAGGCGATGGAAGAGGCCAGGAAAATTTTTGGCGATCGAATCCAGTACACGCATCGAAATTATGACGCACTGCATGGCGCCGCAGCGCTGCTGATTCTGACCGAATGGAACGAATTTCGCCGGCCGGATTTCTTGCGCATCAAAGGGCTGCTGAAGCAGCCGGTGATTTTCGATGGTCGGAATATTTTCGATCCTGCGGACCTGCGCAAGCTCGGGTTTACCTATTACTCGATCGGACGAAACGATGTCTAGATACCTGGTGACGGGCGGCGCCGGATTTATCGGCTCGCACCTGTGCGAGAGCTTCCTCAATCACGGCGACGAGGTGCTCTGCATGGACAATTATTCCACCGGCGCAAAGCAGAACATCGGCGCATTTCTCAAGAACCCGCGGTTTCGGTTTATTGATCATAACGTGAGCCGCTACATCGAGGTACCGGAACCGCTCGATTATATTTTGCATTTTGCGTCACCGGCGAGTCCGGTGGACTATCTTGAATTGCCGATTCCGACGCTCAAGGTGGGAGCGCTGGGGACGCATAACACCCTAGGGCTGGCCAAGGCCAAGAGCGCGGTTTATCTGCTAGCGTCGACGTCGGAAGTTTACGGCGATCCACTGGTGCGACCGCAGAGCGAAGACTATTGGGGCAACGTGAATCCGATCGGACCGCGCGGTGTTTACGATGAGGCGAAGCGCTTTGCCGAAGCCATGACGATGGCGTATCACCGCTTTCACGGATTGAACACGCGCATTGTGCGCATTTTCAACACGTACGGGCCACGCATGCGCTTGCATGACGGCCGAGTCGTACCTAATTTCATCATGCAAGCTCTCAAAGGTGAGCCGCTGACGGTTTACGGCCGCGGTGAGCAGACGCGCAGTTTTCAATATGTCGACGATCTCGTCGCGGGCCTCAAGAAGCTTCTCGAAAGCGATCATCATCTGCCCGTGAACATCGGCAATCCTCACGAGATGACGGTGTTGGGATTCGCCAAAAAAATCATTGAGCTTACCGGGTCGAAAAGCACGATTATCTATAAGCCGCTCCCCGAGGATGATCCGCAGGTGCGCCAGCCGGACATCAGCAAAGCCAAAAAGATTCTCGGCTGGGAGCCCAGAGTGCAACTCGAAGAAGGCCTGCTGAAAACCATCGAATATTTTCGCTCCCGGCTGCAGGAACAAACGGCGTGAAAATAATTGTCACCGGGGGCGCGGGGTTTATCGGGTCCCACATTGTCGATGCGTATCTGGAGCGCGGTCACGAGGTGCATGTCTTCGATGATCTTTCCACCGGGCAAACGGCGAATCTCAATCCCAAAGCAAAACTGCACCAAGTCGATATTGCGGAGCACAGCGCGGCAACAACGCTCGAACAGATCAAACCCGAAGTTCTCTGCCATCACGCGGCACAAATGGACGTGCGTCGTTCCGTGGCGGATCCGACCTTAGATGCCCGTGTGAATATTCTCGGTTTTGTCAATCTGCTGGAAGCGGGCAAAAACTCTGGCTTGAAAAAAGTCATTTTTGCTTCTTCGGGTGGAGCGGTATACGGCGAGCAAGAAACTTTTCCGGCCGCGGAGGACCACGTCACCTGCCCAGCCAGCCCTTACGGCGTGAGCAAGCGCGCGGGCGAGCTGTATCTTTCGTACTACCACCAAGCTTTTGGATTGCCTTATACGGCGCTCCGCTATGCCAACGTGTACGGCCCAAGACAGTCAGCCCAGGGCGAGGCGGGAGTGGTGGCGATTTTTCTTTCGGCGTTGTTGCAGGGCAAGACACCGATCATAAACGGCGACGGAAGACAAACTCGGGACTATGTCTATGTCGATGACGTGGTGGCCGCCAATATCGCCGCATTGCAGGCCGACTTTGTCGGCGCGGTAAACATCGGCACGGGTGTCGAGACCAATGTGCTAGAAATTTTCCGCAACTTACGCGAGGCTTTGGGAAGCACGACTGGAGCGCAACACGGGCCGGCCAAGCCCGGCGAGCAGCGGCGGAGTTGCATCGATGCGCGACGCGCCGCGGAGGTGCTCGGCTGGGGTGCCAAAATACCGCTTAGCGAAGGTCTGCGACGCACCGCTCACTGGTATCGAAATAGCCTCAGTCAATGACTCAGGACCACATTCGAAATTTCTCGATCATTGCACACATCGATCACGGCAAATCGACGTTGGCCGACCGGTTACTCGAGTTCACCGGGGCGGTGAGCGCCCGGGAGAGAACCGAGCAGATTCTCGATAGCATGGAACTCGAGCGCGAGCGGGGCATCACCATCAAAGCGAGTCCGGTATGCCTGCGCTATCGCGCAAAGGACGGCAAAGAATACAAGCTCAATCTGATCGATACCCCGGGGCACGTCGACTTCACCTATGAAGTGTCGCGCAGCCTCGCAGCATGCGAAGGCGCGTTGCTCGTGGTCGATGCCGCGCAGGGTGTCGAGGCACAGACCGTCGCCAATGTCCATATGGCCCTGGATCACAACTTGGAGATCCTTCCAGTGATCAACAAGATCGACCTGCCGAGCGCCGAGCCCGAGCGGGTGAAAGCCGATATCGAGGACGTCATCGGGATCGATGCTTCGGGCGCGATTCTGGCGAGTGCGAAGGAGGGTATCGGCACAGAAGAAATCCTCGAAGGGATCGTCCATCGGTTTCCACCGCCCAAGGGCGATCCTGCTGCGCCGTTGCGAGCTTTGATTGTCGATAGCTGGTTCGATCCTTATCACGGTGCTGTGGTGATGATGCGGATTTTTGACGGCGCTGTGCAAAAGGGCTCGAAAATACGGATGCTGTGGAGTGGGCGCGCCTTCGAAGTTCTACGCTTGGGAGTATTTTCGCCCGGACCGGTCGAGGTCGAGGAGCTCAGGGCGGGCGAAGTCGGGTTTATGATGGCGGGCATCAAGGAAGTGGCTGAAACGCAAATCGGTGATACGATCACAAGCGACGAGCGGCCTGCCCGTGAACCGTTGCCCGGTTTCAAACCGCTGAAACCGATGGTCTTCAGCGGACTTTACCCGACCGACTCTGGACAGTATCAAGGATTGCGCGACGCTTTGGAAAAGCTTCGGTTAAACGATTCATCGTTCACCTATGAGCCGGAAACATCTCAAGCGTTGGGCTTCGGCTTTCGCTGTGGTTTTCTCGGTTTGCTGCATATGGACATCGTCCGCGAGCGCCTCGAGCGCGAGTTCAGCCTCAGCCTCATCACCACGGCGGCGACGGTTGTTTACCGCGTGATCACGACGGGCGGAGCCACGCTCATGATCGATAATCCGGTCAAGCTGCCCAACGAATCTGAGATCGATCATATCGAAGAGCCGGTGATTCAGGCGACCGTTCATCTGCCCCAGGAGTTTCTCGGCGGAGTTCTGAAGCTCTGCGAGGAGAAGCGCGGCACGCAGAGGGAAATCCGCTATTTGGGGCCAAAGCGTGTCATGCTCGTCTATGAGTTGCCTTTGAACGAAATTGTCGTAGATTTCTATGATAGGCTTAAATCGGTGAGCCGGGGTTACGCGTCGATGGATTACGAATTGGCGGGTTATCGTCCCGCGGACTTGGTCAAGCTCGATGTCCGCATCAACGGCGATGTCGTCGATGCCATGTCGATGATCGTGCATCGCGACAAGGCCTACTATCGCGGTCGCGATCTGGTACAAAAAATGCGCGAGCTGATTCCGCGCCAGCTGTTCGAGGTCGTCATTCAAGCGGCGATCGGCAGCCGAGTCATTTCCCGGGAATCGGTCAAGGCCCTGCGCAAGAATGTCACTGCGAAGTGTTACGGCGGTGACATTACACGGAAACGCAAGCTGCTGGAGCGCCAAAAAGAGGGTAAGAAGCGGATGAAGCAGGTGGGCAAGGTTGAAATTCCGCAAGAGGCGTTTCTTGCCGCGCTGAAAGTTTAGGGCGGGAGTTGTCAATGGCTTCAGAAAAGGCAAACAAGGTGAAAGATCAAACTTTAGTGGAGAACTCGACCACGGTGAAAGCAAAATCCACGTTCCGCGAATACGCCGAAGCCATCATCATGGCGCTGGTTTTGGCGCTGTTTATTAGAACCTTCATCGTGCAGGCTTTTAAAATCCCATCCGGCTCGATGATCCCGACTTTGGAGATCGGCGATCATATTCTGGTGAACAAGTTGTCCTATGGTGTGCGCATGCCGTTCCTCGAGCGCTATCTGGTGCAGTACGCCAACGTGCAACGCGGAGATGTGGTGGTTTTTATTTATCCGGAAGACCGGTCGAAGGACTTTATCAAGCGGGTGATTGCGGTGGCGGGTGATACGGTGGAAGTTCGCGCCAAAAAAATCTTCATCAACGGAAAGCAGGTTGACGATCCGCACGCTCACTTCGCGGGTTACGACCCGCAGGCGGGCGCGGTGGGAAGCGGTGACGACTACGGGCCCAAGGTGGTGCCTCAGAGGCACATCTTCGTCATGGGCGATAACAGAGACCGCAGTTACGACAGCCGGTTCTGGGGGTTTGTGAATCTCGACGACGTGCGCGGTAAAGCCTTTTTGATCTACTGGTCGTGGGACGGTACCGACCGGTGGGTGCGCTGGGAACGCTTGGGCAGCATCATCTATTGATCGCGCGCCAAATACATATTAAACAGGCCTGTTCCGCAGGGTGGGCGCAGCACGCTCCGCCCCGACAAATGCTCCGATGACGAAAAAGACAAAAATCTTTATGACCGCGTGGTCGGTGCTGGTTCTGATTTCGGTGCTCGTAAATATTTTGATTGGTTTGGGCAATCAGTCCATTCAGGCGGAAGTAACCGAGCGGCAACAGGAAATCGCCCAGACGATTCAGCTCGAAGCGCTCAATCGCCAGCTCGTCACGGTGCTCGCGAGCATGGCCGTAAAAACCAACGATGCGCAACTGAAAAAGCTCCTGGCGGATAGCGGCGTGAATGTTGGCAACGCCGAAACTCCCCCGGGAAAAAAATGAGAGAAAATGGCCGAGGAAACTGATCGAGCAATAGAAGCGGAAGAAGACATTGACGAGCCCGTCGCCGTTGAAACGGCGTGGTCGAATTTGCCGTTCATTATTACGCTGGCGGCGCTGACGGTCTATTTTGGTTTTCAAACGGTCCAGCTGATTTCCGAAAGAGGCAATCTCGGCCAAGTAAAAACCAGTCAGGAAGCGGCCATTCAGGAAGCGCAGAAGGTTCAAACTCAGTTTAAAAACCTCGTGACGAAGACGGGGCAATTGGCAGATCAGGGCCACGCCGGCGCGAAGATGGTTATGGAAGAGCTGCAAAAGCAGGGCGTCGGTTTCGCTTCCGCGCCCGCGGCGCCGGAAACTCAAGCGCCCCTCAGCAAACCAGAGACAAAATCTACGAAGTAGGCGTGACTATCTCCGCAAGCTTCAACCCGCTTGGCACAATCCTAGGCGAGTTCTTTTTTCCACTTCTCTCCGATCTTGTTTTTTAACTCCGCGCTCAATGCGTTTACCGGCGGGAATCGGTCGCGCCAGGCATAGGGACGGCAGGCGTTAAGGATCGCCCGACTGTTAACGAAATTACCGGCATTGCGCTGGTCGGGGTGCATAGCGGGATCGAGTGGCGTGCTCCAGCAGCCATCGATGATGCTGATGGCGGTTTTCGGATCGCAGCGCGTTGCTACGGCCCAAATGACTTCCTTCATATCGGACGGATCGATGTCCTCATCCACGACGATAACGAATCGGCCGTGATAGTTGCCGGCACGGGAGCCGAGTGCGGCGATGCCGGCTTGTTGAGCGTGGCCATGATAGCGCTGCTTCAACGAGACGATAATGAAGGGCGCGCCTCCCGCTGCCGCGGAACCGCCAACGTAACACCACACGCCCTTGATATCCGGGACATCGGCCTTTTCTAAATAATTCCAAATTGCCGCCGCGCCGATCGGCACGCCGAAAGTAATAAAAGGCGGCTTGAGGGGCGGCGCACCCGCGATAATCGGATCATTGCGGTAATAGAGTTTTTTTACGCGAATCACAGGCTCGTCGGCAGCGCCGTGGGCGTAGTAGCCGGGCCATTCGCCGAATGGGCCTTCGACGTGCACCTGCTGTTTTGGCGGCGGTACTTCCCCTTCGATGGCGATTTCGGCGCTGGCCGGGATCGGCAGCCCCGTTGCCTCGCCGCGGATGACGTCGACGGGGGCACCGCGCAGCCCACCGCAATAATCGAATTCCGACATGCCGTAAGGCAGCGATTGCCCTGCAACCAAAAACAATAACGGGTCCTGTCCGAAGGTGACGACCACCGGACAGCTTCGACCCTTTTCCCAATATTTTTCGCGCATGATGCGCGCATGATGGCCGGGCGAAACGTAGAGGCCCAGGGTATTTTTGTCGTGCACCTGCACCCGGTAAATGCCGATATTTACCCAGCCGCCTTCTTCCGGTTCGCCGGTGATCACGCAGTCGGCGGTGCCGATATACCGCCCGCCGTCGAGTTCGTGCCAGTGGGGCGCAGGAAAGATCGTCATATCGATATCGGCGCCGGTTTTTACATTTTCCAGAATGGGACCATTTGCAACGACCCGAGGCGGAATCGGTTTGACGCCCTTGAGCAATTCCCTCCAGCGCGCGACCAGTTCGATCGGAGTGGCGTCGGCCGCCATACCGACGGTGAGTCCGGAACGAGTCGGGTTGCTGACGATATTCGAGACGACACGGAAATTTGCCGGATAACCGGGAATCTGATCGAAGAGCACCATTGGCGATGGCTCTTTAAACGCGAACATTTCGGTCAGTGCGCCGATTTCCAGGTTCCAATCGGCGCCGTGAATCTCCTTGATCTGGCCGAGCTCGCGGGCGGCGGCTATGAATTCACGCAAATCGTTAAAGGGCATGTGTGTTCCTAGTTTCTGACGATGCTAAAACGACGAAGTCCACGAAGCAGGATGCAAATTATGTTTCTTTTCCTTCGTGAACCTCGAGCGCTTCCAGGTGAGTAATATTGGGCTAAAAATGTCCTAAAGCGCGTGCCTGCTTGTAAATGCCTTCGTGGAAGAGCGCTACATAGTCCGCATTGGTCAAACAGCAATATTCGGGACCCCAACCGGGGCGATACCAAGTGTTGCCATCCTGAAGCAAGCGCTCGAAGATCATACGGGCAACCTGACCGTGCGCCATGAGTCCATCCAAGTGCTCGTGGAGATCGGCCTCTTCATGCACCTGAAAATAGTGGAGATCGGCTTCTTTGATTTTGTACTTCGCCAGCAATGCTTCGCGCCAACGACGCGCCCAATGGCCGAACATCTCTTCGTTCAACGAGCGAGCCCACCATTCGATCATACTGCCTTCGTAAACGAGTCCGCGGGCAAATTCGGTCAGAGCGCGACACTCCGGATAGACCTGGCAATTGATCATTTGCTCGATCGTCACACCGAAAGCTTCACCCTGCTTGATCAGCACTTCGATGTGCCCCGGGATACTTGGGTTCACTAACTCATCGCTGATTTT
>DATBEY010000170.1:0-18264 GCA_036558765.1 Binatia bacterium
GATTCTTCGAAAGTATCGTGAATTCGTAAACTCTGCGCCTGAAGAGCTCAACGTCTGGGCGGTATTGCGCAAGGCTCCGCCGTTGCCTTTTCTTCCCGAGAAAGTTCACGGAAAAGAAGTCGTCGTGCTGCCGATTTTTTACTCCGGTCCAATCTCGGAAGCCGAGAGGCTCATCGCTCCATTGCGCGATTTCGGCGCAGCTCTCGGCGAGCATGTCGGTCCTCAGCCCTATGTTCAGTGGCAAAAGGCTTTCGATCCGTTGTTGACGCCCGGCGCAAGAAACTACTGGAAGTCGCACAACTTCACAGAGCTTGCCGATGGCGTATTGGATTCCATCATCGAGTTTGCTGGCAAGTTGCCCTCTCCACAGTGCGAGATTTTTATCGGCCTGATTGGGGGTGCACCCAATCGAGTCGCGCCGGATGTGATGGCTTATGGCCATCGCGACGCAAAATTCGTTTTAAACGTACACGGCCGTTGGGACGATGCGAAGGATGATCGAAAGTGCATCGATTGGGCGCGTGATTTCTTCAAAGCCAGCGCGCCCTATGCCTCAGCTGGAGCTTATGTGAATTTTATGACTGCGGAGGAGAGCGATCGAATCGCTAGCGCGTATGGTGCGAACTATGCTCGGCTAGTGGGAGTCAAGAAAAAATACGATCCGGACAACGTTTTTCACTTGAATCAAAACATAAAACCGTAAGGACGGGATGTTTCGGCTTTTACGCGACGAGGTTTCTTCGCTCGCCGCGTAAAAAACCCGCGATATTTTCCTTCACCTCGTCGAGGAGCCGCTCCCGCGCCTCGCGAGCACTCCAGGCGGTGTGCGGTGTCACGATCAAATTATCCAAGGTTTTTGCCGCCCGAACGATCGGATGGTCGGGTGGGGGTGGCTCTGCGGTAATGACATCGAGTGCGGCGGCGCCGATCGAATTATTATGGAGGGCATCAACGAGCGCGGTTTCATCGATTAGCGCGCCCCGCGCAGTGTTGATCAAGGATGCCGTCGGTTTCATGAGCGCTAAGGAGCTACGGTTGATCAGGTTTCTGGTTTCGGCCGTCAGCGGACAGTGAAGCGAAACGACATCCGCTTGGCGAAGCAGGTCGTTGATCGGAACGCGATGACTGATCACGGATGCATTATTTTCGGGCCGCACCGCGACCAGAATTTCCATGCCGAATCCGCGCGCGATTTCTGCAACCCGGCGACCAATATTGCCGTAGCCGATAATGCCAAGCGTTTTGCCTTTGAGCTCGATCGCGCGATAGTCGAGCAAAGCAAAAACTGGGCTTTGTTCCCACTCGGCCCGTTTTACCGCGTCACTATATTTTCCGACACGCGTGCTCAATTCCAAAATGAGCGCCATCGTGAACTGCGCGACGGATTCAGTGGCATATCCGGGCACGTTGGAAACTTTTACACCATGAGCCGAAGCGGCCATGCGGTCGATGATATCGGTGCCGGTGGCAGCGACCGCGATGAGTTTTAGGTCGCGCGCTTCAGGCGAGCTTAATATCAGCTCGTCGATCTCCACCTTGTTCGTCACCGCGATCCCGTGGCCCGCGAGGCGCTGCGCCGTTTGATTGGCTTTCGTGGTCTGGTGAATTGTGCAATCCCAAAGCGCGGTGAAACGCGCGAGTGAAACATCGCCATAGGTGGCGGCATCCAAAAAGACGATTTTGGCTTGCGGCGGAGTCATGACCGGCGTTTCTGCTCGGCTTCGATCCTCTTTGCCTCTTCCCAAAATTGATCCAGTTGTTCCAGGGAAGACTGCTCAAAGCTCTTGTTTGCTTTTTTCAGTTTAGTTTCGATGTGCTGAAAGCGGCGGCTGAAGCGATCGATGGTTTGCGCCAAGACCTCTTCCGATTCGACATTCAGGAAACGCGCGATGTTGACCATCGTAAAGAGTAGATCACCGAGTTCTTCGCCTGTCCGAATCTTATCGCCGCTGGCCGCCGCCTCCTTGAGCTCACGGATTTCCTCTTCTACTTTTTCCCAAACCCGGTCGATGTCAGGCCACTCGAAGCCGAGGTGCGCCGCGCGCCGGGAAATCGCTTGTGCGCGAGCCAATGCCGGCATGCTTTTCGGCACATTGCCCAGCACAGAGCTTTCGCCGCTGTTTTTTTTCTCATCCGCTTTGATCTGCATGCGCTGCTTCAAAACCGCGGCGGAGTCTTCCGGCAACGGTTCGCCGGCAAACACATAGGGATGGCGGCGGACGAGCTTCTCCGTCAGTTGTTCAATCACTTCTTTGATCGAGAAGCGGTTTTCTTCACTGGCAATCTGGGCGTGGAAAATGACCTGCAACAATACGTCGCCTAGTTCCTCCTGCATTTTACTCGCATCGCCTTTATCCAAGGCGTCGAGCAATTCGTAGGTTTCTTCCAAGAGGCAAGGCTTCAACGACACGTGGGTTTGTTCCTTGTCCCAGGGACAGCCGGTTTCGCTCCGCAGCCGCGCCATGACGTCGAGCAATTCGCCGAATGTTTCTGTCGTGTTTCGATGGTCCATCTTCACCTCCGCGCCGGCGCGGCTTTTTTGCAGACCGGCACCGTGTTAAATCTTACGTGCCACATCTTTTCAAGTCCAGACAAGGAGAGGTCCAATGCCAACCGCAACGCTCGATGGAATCGCTACCTATTATGAAACTCACGGCACAGGCACACCGATTTTAATGTGTGCTCCCGGCGGCTTTGATGCGACCATCGACAAGTGGCACACGGCGAGTGCCTGGACAGGAATAGACGCAGTGCAGGCACTGGGGGCGGAGCATACAGTGATTCTCTACGACCGGCGCGAATGCGGTCAATCCAGGGGACGCATCGAACCGCTCACTTGGGTGAGTTACGCGCGGCATGGCAAGGCGCTGCTCGACCATTTGAAGATCGATTCGGCATGGATCATGGGCGGCTGCATGGGCTGCTCGGTCGCGCTGGCATTTGGTGTCACTTACCCTGAGGCCGCGCGCGGGCTTTTGCTTCATTGGCCGGTGGGCGGCTACCGTTGGAAAGTAAACAGCCGTGAGCGCTTTACGCGACATTACAACTTTACCAAGCAAAATGGCCTCGGCGCTGTGGTCGCGCGAGCACGCGGTGGAAAAAGCTTCTGGATGGAGCCGGAAGGAGGCCCATGGGCGGCGGAGATCGCGCGCAGTGAAGAGTTTGCGGAGCGTTTTGCGAGTCAGAACCTGGTGCGCTATCTGGGGATCGTTTTTACGACCGGTCAGACTCTTTTTGATCGGGACACCGCGCCTGGCGCCGAGCCGGAAGAGGTAATGGGTGTTGATCTACCGGCGCTGATCATTCCCGGCGACGATTCGTCACATGCCACTTCGGGAGCGCACTATTTACGCGAGCTGCTGCCAAAAGCAGATTTCTGGAACGTCATGCCGCCGCAACAGACGACTCAGAAAGTTTGCAATCGACTTCTGGAGTTCTGCCGCGAACACGGCTGATAAAAAGGCGAAAATTGGCCATATCGGGTGTGGACCGAGAAAAAAAAATTTGATAGAGCGATTGCAAAACGACAAAGCTTCGAAGGAGGACGGGTTATGGACGTGACAAGTTCGACGGTTCAACTCAACACGCAGGACGGCAAGATGGATGCGTATGTGGCGCAGCCGAAGGAGAGCGGGAAGTACCCGGGCATTGTCGTGATTCAAGAAGCTTTCGGCGTCAACAGTCACATCAAGAAGGTCACCGAGCGCATCGCCGCCGAAGGTTACGTTGCCATTGCACCCGATATCTTTCACCGCGAATCGGAGCGTCTGATTCCCTATTCGGATATGCCCAAAGCGATTGCCACATTGCAGCGGGTAGTGGACAGCAAGGCGATGGAAGATGTCGGCGCGGCGATCGCCCATTTGAAATCGCAAAGCCATGTTAAGTCCGACGCCATCGGCGTGATCGGTTTTTGCATGGGCGGCCGCCTCACTTATCTGGCGGCGGCGCATCACGCCAAAGATGTGAAGGCGGCGGTGCCTTATTACGGCGGCGGTATTACCATGGGCAATCCCAGTCCGCTCTCCCGAACCGGCGAAATCCAATGCCCTATGTATTTGTTTTTCGGCGCGAAGGATCAGCTCATTCCGATGGATCAGGTCGGTCAAATCAACACTGAATTGACTACGAAGAAAGTTCCTTTCCAGATGAAAATTTATCCCGACGCGGGGCACGGATTTTTCTGCGACGAGCGGGGGAGCTACCACGAAGCCTCGGCAAAGGACGCCTGGGAAAAGACCAAGTCGTTTTTTGCTCAGCATTTGAAATAGGCGGGACGCACCGACGAATCTTGGGGGAGGAAAGAGATCGCTTTCCTCTCCCTTTTTATTTTTGCAGGGGTAAATTGACTTTGCTCATGGCGCGCAAAACAAAAAAAGAAATCGTCACATTGGGGCTCATCCAGATGAGCGCAGGTGAGAAGACCGAAGATAATCTCGCCAAAGCGATGGAAAGGATCGCCGCAGCTGCAAAAAAAGGCGCGCAGATCGTGTGCCTTCAAGAGCTCTTTCGGTCTCGTTACTTCTGCCAGAGCGAAAACCAACGGAACTTCAGGCTTGCCGAATCGATTCCGGGACCAACGACTGAGGCTTTGAGCGCCCTCGCCGAAGCGCGGCAGGTCGTCATCGTCGCTTCGCTGTTCGAAAGAAGGTCCGCGGGGGTCTACCACAACACTGCCGTGATCCTCGACGCCGATGGCTCGATCGCCGGCATCTACCGCAAGATGCACATCCCGGACGATCCGCTCTACTATGAAAAATTCTATTTCACCCCGGGCGATCTCGGATTTCCAAGCTTTCAAACGCGTTACGCAAAAGTCGGCGCGCTTGTGTGTTGGGACCAGTGGTTTCCCGAAGGCGCGCGCTCGGCGACATTGTCGGGGGCGCAAATTCTCATTTACCCCACTGCGATCGGCTGGATTCCCAATGAGCCAAAACTGATTGCCGGTCAGCAGCGCGACGCATGGGAGCTGATTCAACGCTCGCATGCGGTCGCAAACGGCGTCTACGTCGCGTCGGTGAATCGAGTCGGACGCGAAGGGCGAATCAAATTCTGGGGCAACTCATTTGTCGCCGGACCCTTCGGCGAAATCGTCGCGCATGCGGACGGTGAGAAAGAAGAGATTTTGTTGGCAAGCTGCGATCTCGGCAGGACTGAAGAAATTCGCCAGAGCTGGCCATTTCTGCGGGACCGACGCATCGACGCTTACGGCCCCTTGCTGTCTCGTTCGCTCGAGGATGACAAACGGCGTTGAGCAGTCAATCTCGTATCATTTTAGATAACAAACGAGCGATGCCGCACTCGCTCGGCTACTCAATGCCCGCGGAGTGGGCGGCGCACAGCGGCACATGGATTTCCTGGCCGAATAATCTGGAAACCTGGCCGACACAGCTCGAGTCGGTGCGCGACGTCTGGATCCAAATGATCGCGCTCCTGGCGCCGCACGAACGTGTTTATGTTCTTGTCAATGACGAACCTTCGGAGCGGCAGGTTCGAGCGCGCCTGGAGATCGCACGCGCTGCGACGGACAATGTGACGCTCCTCAAAATTCCAACAATCGATGTCTGGATGCGCGACTACGGACCGACGTTCGTGACGCGGAGCGCGCCGGAAAATCCGCTTGCGTTCAATGATTGGATCTTTAACGGCTGGGGGGGCAAGTATCCTTCTTATGAGCTGGACGAGCGTGTCGCTCGCGAACTTGCAGCATTTTTAAAAGTGCCGGTTTTCAATCACGAGATCGTCCTCGAAGGCGGCTCCATCGAGGTCAACGGCGCCGGCACCTGCTTGACTACGGAGCAATGTCTTTTGAACCCAAACCGAAATCCGCAATTGACTCGCGCGGAGATCGACGTGTTCCTCAAGGACTCGCTGGGAGTCCGTCACGTGATTTGGCTCGGCGAAGGCATCGTCGGCGATGATACCGACGGCCACATCGATGATATCGCGCGCTTTGTCGACTCGAGAATCGTGGCGTGTGTGGTGGAGACCCATCCGCGAGACGAAAATTATCGCTTTCTGCACGAAAATTACGAGCGTTTGCAAAACGCTGTGGACCAAAACGGCGCTAAATTGTCGGTGGTCAAATTGCCCTGCCCCGAGCCCGTGTACGATCACGGCACGCGCTTGCCCGCGAGCTATGCCAACTTCTATATTGCGAATGAGGTCGTGCTGGTGCCGATTTTCGACGACGCGCGCGACGTCGAGGCTCTCGGTGTTTTACAGGAGCTATTCCCGAACAGAAAAGTGCACGGACTGCGCTGCAGTGACGTCGTCGTCGGATTAGGAGCGATCCATTGCGTGACACAGCAGCAACCGCAGCCGCCTCTAGGATGATCTTTGTTCCGACTCAGCCGTCCTCATCTGCGGAGTTCCTTCGCTGAAGCCCTTGACAATTTGTCGCACTCTCCTATTCTAAGCCGTGTTATGGGTCGGCTAATCCAGCTCAACGAACTGCATCAGGCGCGCCGGCGCCGTTCGGAAAAAGTGAGCATGGAACAATGTGTGGAGCTGCTGGAGTGGAATTTGAAAAAGAGCGTCGATGACTATTTCGCCGCTCCTCGTGAAGAACGCTCGATGCGCGCAACGCAAATTCGTAAGCTCAGTGAAATCCTCGAATACGCTGTAAGGCTCCTCTGATTGGCGACGGTTCATTGTGGAACTGTCCACCTTCCTGCTGGTTTTTCTCCTCGTCATACTCGCGGTGATTTTTCTCGGAGGGCTGATCCTTAGGCGGCTCACGAATCTTCTCGAGCACAGTACCGACCCACAATCGATGATCCTGATGCAGCAGCAAATTGGCGAGCTGCGCGCGCAACTGAGCAACGCCCTGGATCATGGCGCTCAGTCGATCCAGCAACAGTTGGGGCAAATGATCGGGCACGTGAACGAGCGTTTGCGGGAAAACGCGGAAGTTTTGAACAGAACGCAGCAAAGTTTGGGTGAAAGGTTGGACAATGCCGCGCGGGTCGTCGGCAGTGTGCAACGAAGTCTAGGCGGCCTTGAAGAAGCGAACCGAAAAATTTACGAGGTCGGTAAAGATATCGCTTCGCTTCACGAAATTCTCCGAGCGCCGAAGCTGCGCGGCGGGCTCGGAGAGTTTTTTCTCGAGGACTTACTCGGGCAGATTCTGCCGCCGGATCATTTTGCTACACAACACTGTTTTCGCAGCGGCGACAAAGTCGATGCGGTGGTCAAGCTCGGCGCCTCGCTCGTGCCCGTGGATGCCAAGTTTCCTCTGGAGAATTTCAAACGGATGATGGAAGCCTCGACCGATGAGGAAAAAACCCGGGCGAAAAAACAGTTCATCGCCGATGTCAAAAAACACATCGATGCGATCGCGTCCAAGTACATCTTGCCCGACGAGGGCACCTACGATTTCGCCTTGATGTATGTCCCGGCGGAAAACGTCTACTACGAGACCATTATTCGTGACGAGGCACCGGCAGAAAAAAGTCTCTGCCACTATGCCATGGCGCAGCGCGTCATCCCGGTGTCGCCGAATAGTTTTTACGCCTACCTCCAGGCGATCGTGCTTGGTTTGAAGGGCATGAAAATCGAAGATCACGCCAAGGAAATTATCCAGTATCTCGGCCGGCTGCAGGGCGATTTCACGAGATTTCGTGATGAGTTTGACGTTCTCGGTAAACATGTCGGCCATGCTCAGGCGAGCTATCTGGCCGCCGACCGACGTTTGGAGCAATTCGGTCAGAAATTTCTCGTGGCCGATGGCAATCAACGGGAGCTCTTCGACGCCGATGGCTTGCCCGAACGTAAAACTTAAGCGCAGGCGAGGGCAGTGACGTGCGCCTCAGTCTGTTTTCCCGGCTGACAATCGGCTATCTCGTGATCTTCTTAATGGTCGCGATGGCGAGCGCGTCGGCGGTTCTCCAGCTCAGATATTTCCGCGATCTCACCGAGTCGATTCTCAACATCGACAACCGCATGCTTGACCACGAGAAAATCCTCGCTGATCTATTATTGGCGCAAAGTCGGGCCGAACAGAAATTTATCATTACCCGCGATGAGACCTGGTACCAGCAATTTATCCGGCTCAAATCTGAATTCGACGGCCGCTTGCAAAGCGCTCTCGCTTTGAACGATCCGGTCGCCGGCTCGATCCTCAAGACCATTCGGCGCGACTCTGAGCGCTATCAGCAGCTGGTGGAGGACGAAGCGCGTCTGGTGCGCGCCAACAAGCGTTACCCGCAGGCGCAATACAAGTCGGACAAAGATAGTTTCGTCGATGCGCTCCTCGCGGCGTGTGAGAAGCTGCGCCAGAATCAGCAGCGAGTGACGCACGCGAAAGTGGCCGATCTCGCCGCTGCGGCCGATCAAGCCGGTGAAACAGCGGTGATCATTGCGGCGAGCTGCCTGCTGGCGATCATTACGATGTCGTTGCTCATTACCAAAAGCATCACCCGGCCGATCGAACTGCTGAAGACCAGGACGCGGGACATTGCCCAGGGGAATTTCGCCGGCTCGGTGACGGTCCAGTCACCGCCGGAGATCGCTGAGCTCGCTGTGGCGATCGACCGGATGTCTGAAAAGCTCCATGAGCTCGATCGCCTGAAGGCGGACTTCTTTGCCTCCATGTCGCACGAGCTGCGGACGCCCTTGACGTCGATCAAAGAGGGCACCGGCTTATTGCTCGACGGTGTCGGCGGCGAGACTTCGGAAAAGCAACGCAAGCTACTCAGCATTTTGGCGGAGGAAAGCAATCGCCTTATTAGCGTGGTCAATTCGCTGCTGGATCTTTCTAAACTCGAAGCGGGTATGATGGGTTATGATTTCGAACTCACCGGCATTGATTCTTTGATCAAGCGCGCGGTCGCCGAAATCACACCGCTGCTCGAGGCAAAGCAGATCCGACTCGAAAGCGCCGTCGACCCGTCACTCCCGCAAGTGCGGCTCGACCCCGAGCGCATTTTGCAAGTCTTGCGGAATCTGCTGGGTAATGCGGTCAAATTCACGCCAAGGGCCGGACAGGTAAAGATTGCGGCTAAGACGACGAATGGAAAATTGGAAGTTTCTGTGAAAGACTCAGGTCCGGGTATTGCGCCCGATAGCTTGGTTTCCATTTTCGAAAAATTCAATCAGGGCAGTCGGCTCGGACCGCATACTCGGCAGGGAACGGGTCTCGGTTTGGCGATCGCCAAAAGCATTATTACAGCGCATGGCGGAAAAATATGGGCCGAAAGCGAGCTAGGCCACGGCAGTACTTTTATTTTTGTTTTGCCTTGTTAATATCGGTTGCCGGCTGCTCGCTGCAGAATACGAGTCGGCAGCGTGAGTTGAGCGACGGACTCATCAAGGGTAACAACTTGCTGGCGCAAAACGATTTTGATGGAAGCTTTAAGGCGTTTTATGAGGTCTGGACCGCCGCGCGGAACAAACCCCCTGCGGATGTTGCGCTGTACAGCATGGGGCTGGTTTACGCTCATCCGCAAAATCCCAAACGGGATCTGCAGAAAGCCATGTCTTATTTCGATCAAACCGTTCAGAACAACCCGACCAGTGGTTTGGCGCAGCAAGCGCGTGTCTGGATAGCGGTGCTGCAGGACGCCGAACACGCTCAGGAGGAGTTAGAGAAGAGCCGTCAGGAAGTCGAAAGATCGAAAGAGGAGGCGGAACGGAACCGTTTGGCGGTAGAGAAGTCTAAACAGGACATCGAGCGCTCCCGGGTTGAACTCGAGAAGAGCCGCCAAGAAATCGAAAAAACGAAACAAATGATCGAGAAATCCAAACAGATCGACATCGAAATCGACCAAAAACGGCGTGAGCGGGGACGTTAGCAGAACATGTCAAAGGGACGCATTTTAGTTGTTGATGACAACCCGAACCTTCTCGAGCTAATTCGCATGAGGCTCGAGTCGGCTGATTTCGAGGTGACCGCTACGCCCGACGAGGAACAGGCGGTTACGGCTTTGAGAGAACAGCTCTTCGATTTGTGCATTGTCGATCTGATGCTCACGAACGGCGACGGACTGATGTTGATGGAGCAATTTCGCGAGATCAATCCAGACGTGCCGACGATTATCTTGACGGCCCACGGCAGTATCGAAAATGCGGTCGACGCTATGCGGCGCGGCGCGTACAGCTATGTGACCAAGCCTTTTGAGCCGGCGGATCTATTGCTCCAGATCGAACGAGCGCTGGAAAATCGCAAGCTCAATTCCGAGATCAAACGGCTCAAGGATATTCTCAACGAGCGGTTTGATTTTGCCAACATCATAGCCCGCAGCGGCAAAATGCGCGCGATTCTGGACGTCGTGGGCCGGATTGCGAAGCTCGATTCAACCGTGCACATTCAAGGCGACAGCGGTACGGGAAAGGAACTGATCGCCAAGGCCATTCATCTGGCGAGCGACCGAAAGGACAAACCTTTTGTGGCTCTAAACTGCGCGGCGCTGCCCGAGTCGTTGCTGGAAAGCGAGCTATTCGGCCACGAAAAAGGAGCGTTTACCGGCGCGGTTAAGAGCACCCGCGGACTGTTTACCCAAGCGCATGGCGGCACCTTGTTTTTGGACGAGATCGGCGACATGCCGCGGGCGACGCAATCGAAACTCTTGCGGGTGCTGCAGGAGCGACAGTTTTATCCAGTAGGTAGTGAGGTTCCGGTCGAAGTCGACGTTCGGGTGATCGTTGCCACGAACAAAGATTTGGAAGAGCAGGTGCGCAAGGGACTGTTTCGCGACGATCTCTTTTATCGCATCCATGTCATTCCGATATATCTTCCGCCGCTGCGCGAACGCAAAGATGACATCATGCCGCTGGTGGAGCACTTCCTGAAAAAGTACAGCGAACACATGAAAAAGGAAGTAAAGGGCCTGACGCCCGAAGCATTACGCAAACTGATGATGCATGATTGGCCGGGCAATGTGCGTGAGCTCGAAAACACCATCGAATATGCCGTAGCGATGACGCAAAACGATATCTTGACCGAGGATTTCGTTCTGCAGGGCAAGAGTGGTGGTGGCGCGCCCGAGCGAGGAGCAAACGTGCTCCAAGAAAGAGTTGACGAATCAAGTGGAGGACTGCGGCCGCTGAAAGACGCCCGCGATGCCTTCGAAAGGGATTACCTCATCCAGGTTCTCTCGATGACGGAAGGGAATGTGAGTCAAGCTGCGAAGGTAGCGGGAAAGTACCGCGCCGATTTTTACGACCTTCTGAAAAAGCACGACTTAAAAGCCCACGAATTCAAGAAACCCAAGTTAGGCCTGCCAAACTGATTTTGTTCGTTACTTTGTTAAACTCAGCCGCTCTGTCACGCCGGATAAAACCTACTCATTAAACTGGGGGAAGACTCCTCCATGTGTGCAGGGAATAGCTGCACCACATTCCAAAATTGAGGTGAGGTGGCGCATAAGTTCCCGAAATAAAACACAATGCTGTAATTAACTCGCTGGTATGATTTTTGGTTACACCGCTGGCCAGTGAATTTTCTTGACCTGATCTGCGAGTAGATGAACGCAACGCGGACGATAAGCACTCACAATCCATTCTTCGCAGGCGCCCATAGGGCAAACTCAGGACTGCAAAACGAAGGCACGGACGAAATCATGGCTTGGGTAGATGCGGAAATCTGATCGATTTGGAGGTGATGTCGATTAAAAGCGGTCGTCGCGGAAATCTGCGGAGGTTTTGGACTGGGTTGAAAAGGGAGCAGCGCGACGGCGAAAATAGAGCTTCATTGCTGGATAACATTTGTTGGGAAAAACAACGTTTACAAAGGGAGGCTTTATGAAAGGGTTTGCGTCGGTTGGGGCAAAGTATTTTCTAGGACTGGGGATTGCGGGATCTATGTTGCTCAGTCAAGGCTGTCTTGCCACCCGTGATTGGGTGAAAGAGCAGATGGATCCGGTAACCGGTCGGGTGTCGAAATCAGAAGGAAGACTCGATCAGATTGACGGGCAGATTAGTACTCTAGGCAATCGAGTCGGTGGTATCGAGGGTAAACTCGGCCAGTTCGAGGGTCGTTTGGGCCAAACGGACGCCAAGGCCGATAAAGCGCTTAATGCAATCGCGAATCTCCGACTGGAGCGCAAGGTTGTCATCGATATGAAAGACGGCGCTAACTTTGCCTTCAATTCGGCAAGTCTGCCGGCTTCTGCTCAGCGGGAAATCGACAGCTTTATGAGCGACCTCAAAGGTGATGCGAGCGGCGAAAATGCGATTTTTGTTGTCGCCGGCCATACCGACAATGCAGGTAACGACGGGTATAACTATGACTTGGGCAAGAAAAGAGCGGAAGCCGTGAGCCGCTACTTGATCCTGCAGAAAAAGGTCGACCCGATGCGGGTCACGCCGGTCTCGTACGGAGAGAGCACGCCGGTTGCTGATAACAGCACGCCTCAAGGCCGAGCGAAGAATCGCCGGGTAGAAATTCTCGTCTATCGGGAAGGAATCACATCCGAGCCGGCGGTTGCCGCGGCACCCGCGTCTCAACAGCCCACGACGCCGCAAGCCCCATCACAGCGGCAATCCCAGGAAGAGAGATCGAGCGACCGGTTGAGTCAGCGCTAAGCGATTCATCCAGATCGACGAATGGTGTGTGTAGAAAGGCGGAGCTCGGGCTCCGCCTTTTTTATGAATAAAGACGATCGATGTAGCCGGAATCGTCAAGCTCGCGGACAAAATGCGTGTCCCAGAGAGCAAGGGGATTGCAGCGGGAAATTTCCGGATTGCGCCTGACGGCGAGCTGAAAAACGTTCGCGATTGCGTGCGGCGAGGGATACGGTTTACGCTCCAACGACTGAGCCCATTCGTCATAAAGCGTCTCGACTTCTTCGTCGGACTGCAGCTTCAGGATGGGGGAGGCATGTTCTTTGAGAATTTCCAGCGTTTCTTGCTTGCGCGTTAAAAAAAAGTGGATTGCGTCGACAAAACCCTTGGTGAGCAAACGCACTTCGCTTGGATGATCTTTGACAAAACTCATGGTGGTCGTCAGCGTGACGCCGCGAATCATCGGGATGGCGCGGACCGTGATTATGCGCGCGCCCGCTTTGGCCGCTCGGCTGTCGTGGGGAATTGTCACAAACGTCCCGGCAAATTCGCCGGACAGGACTCGCTTCCAGCGCTCTTCCGAAGAGCCGCGCAGCTCGACCATTTCGATATCGCCGCCGTCGACGTCCAAACCTTCCTGCTTCAAAAAAAGCCAGATATTGAGCCCGGCGTGAGAAGTGAGTTTGTCCGCGACAATCTTCTGGCCACGCAGATCTTGCACTGAGCGGATCTCCGGCCGTACGACCAGCTTGTTCTCGGTCCAATTATTTGTCGCCTGAGCCAAGTGCACGAAGTCTTCGCCGTTCTTGAAATTTCTTACGTACAGGTTGTGATGATTGCCTGAAATCAGATCGACATGTCCGTGCTTCAAGGACTCGACGGCTTTTTCACGAATCAGTTGCGGTGAGGTATCGACGTTGAGTCCGTTTTTTTCCCATGCGCCTGATTTTTCCGCGACGAGCCACAGTGGAGCATGGGAATTGGATCGATAAATGATTCTGAGTTGATGGTTCGCCATGGTGTACCTTTCTTCCGAGCCCATCTTAATAGCACCGTTATTCTGCGGATTGCCAGCCGAAGGTCAATGACTCAGACGAATACCAAGCCAGACGGTAATCATCGTCAGTAGCGCAATGCACCAGTTGGCGCCTTTCAGCCGGCCGATAATCGAGCGCAGCTCTGCACCGGTGACACTCTCGCCCCCTTCATAGCGTCGGACGAATCGATGCCCCACGCCGAGGCCCTGGTAAACACTAAAGATCACCAACAGAAACGCGAAGAGAAGTTTGAAGGAGAGAATATAACCGAACTGTTTAATGAACAGCTCACGATACGCTGCTTTGAGCTCTGTCAGCTGGAATGCGCCGGTAAACAGGATAATTCCGAGGGCACCCACTTGCAGCGGATTGTAAAACTTCAGGCCGCGGGCAAGAAGCTGCGCTTTGGCTTCGTCGTTTTGAAGAATTGTGACGGCGGGCAACAGCATGAACCACAGTCCAACCACCGCTCCGATATAGACGACGAGCGCAATCAGGTGAAGCCATGAATAGAGCATCACGTTCGGGCATCAATCCCAGCCGAACCGCGATCCTCTTTTGAAAGGTTTGCCAGCGGCATCGTAGTTTTCGCCGATGGAGTCGAGTTGCTGGCGAATCGCGTCAAGCTTTCGGCCTTGATGCTTTTCGAACTCGGCCGCCTCCTTCGCCCGACGGGCGAGGAATTCGCTGCGCTCGTGCTCGCGCCGCTCGGCAAATTGTTTTCTGTCTCTGTCCCAGTTCTCGTAAGCGTCCTTGAGCAGTGTGCGAATGTGGTAGTTCAAATTATCACGGACAACCATCGATTTGTTGCAATGGGGACAGAAAATTACATTGCCGATGGTAAAGTTTTTGACATTCTGCACGTGAATTTGACGGCATTTGAAACAACGCACCGGAATGTTCCAAGAATCGATCTCGGGCAGTTGGATGTAATTAACATCCGCCTCTACGAGGGCGCTGGTCGGCGCCGCGGCGGGTGCGATCGGAGCATTGGGGGCTGGGTTCGCGGGCGCGCTTTTAGCAGCGGTGCCCGGCATCGCCGTTGGCGCAGGTTTTCCTTCACCTTTACGAAATCGCGATTCAAAATTTTCCGGAAAATTGACCTCAGGGTGCAATGCCCGAGCCCGGGCCATCAGTGCCTCTTCGGTTTCGATGTTATTGGGGTCGGTCACGCACACGTCGACGGGGCAGACCGCAGCGCACGCCTCATAATCGTGAAAACCGACGCACTCGGTACAAAGCTTGGGATCGATCACGTAGACGGGATCGCCTTGCGAGATGGCGTTGTTGGGGCACTCGGGCTCGCATGCGCCGCAGTTGATGCACTCGCTGGTAATCATCGTTGCCATTAGGCCGAACCTCCAGTCTGATGAAAGGAAATTGCAATCCCGCCGTGAGAAAGTGAACGTATCCTAAATGAAATTTTATAGCCTTGCAATTATGCCAATTTACGCGCGCTGGAGCGTTCAAAGTTGCTCTTCGACGGGAAAAGCAAAAAGCTCGAAGAATTTTTCCTTTAGCCCGCGCGCCTGCCATTCTTGGTAGGTGACTCTTCTCGAACGCTTCAAGTCTGTAGCGAATATTTCCGCCAAGTTCTGAGCGACGTCCGGGTCATACACGCCGACATTCAACTCTTCGTTGAGAGCGAAAGAACGATTATCAAAGTTGGTGCTGCCCACCGTTGCCCAAACGCCATCGACCACCATGGTCTTCGAATGCAGGAGAGCGGGAGAATATTCAAAAATTTCGATTCCGCCAAGTAACATCTCACCGTAATGACTCCGGCTCGCTCGGTAGGTAATTTTAAAATCACTCCTGGCCGGAACGAGGACGACCACACGAACTCCTCTGGCGGCCGCCTTCAAGAGCGCTGTGATCATATGTTCATCCGGAATGAAATATGGATTGGTGATCAAAATCGATTTTTTCGCCCAAGTAATGGCCAACAAGTAAAGAATGTAATTCTGAAAGCTGCCACCGACGGGCGAGCTTTTGACAAGCTGCAGCGCAGTTTGGCCGCGGGATTCAAGTCGCGGGAAAATTCCTTTGCCGCCCAGGAGGTCGCCTGTGGTCTCCAACCAGCTTTCGGTGAAAGCGGCCTGTAAATAACGTACTGCGGGACCCTGAATCCGAACATTCGTGTCGCGCCAGTGCTTCGGCGTTACTCCGTCCCCCAACCAGTCATCGGTAAGGGCGTAGCCACCCGTGAAGCCGATCTGGCCGTCGACAACCAAGATGCGCCGATGATTGCGGTAATTGTATCGTAGGAGCTTCCAAGGAAGGACCACCTGGGGCGCCTGAATGCGGCGAAAGTATTCAAGTTGGCAACCGGGCTTTTGCATGGTCGCAGCGAGTTCGTCGGGGGCATCGCTGCTGCCCTGGCTGTCGAACAAAATATAAACTTTAATGCCGGCTTGGCAGCGTGCAGCGAAACTGCGCGCGAACTCTGTGGCCAAGACGCCGCCTTTGACGAGATATTGAGCAAACGTAATGGTCGACTTGGCGTTTTGAATATCCCGCAGCATGATAGGAAACGTGCCGTCGCCATTCTGCAGGATCTCGAGTTTGTTGCCACCGACAATCGGAGCATCGGTCAACGCTTCAATCGTCGGAAAGGAAGTCGCCTCGCCGAATGATATTTCGGGCACATCGTGAATGGCCCTGACTTTGGCACAACCAAAGATCAGGAGAGCCATAAAGCCGTAGACCGTGAGCTTAATCATTGGCGTTTTTCAACCGGGCCGCGGGACCATGCTATGCCTTTGCAAATTTTCGTTTGAACCAGACCGCACCGAGGGCAGTAATTACGATCAGCGCCCCTAGTATGACAATGGCGCCTGGGCCAGGATTGCGAATGGCATTCTCCAACTGGTGTGCGAAGAGGTTTGTTACGAGAATACCCGGCGCCAGCCCGAGCAAAGAGCCGATGGTGTAATCGCGCACGGGAACCTTGAATGCGCCGGAAACCACATTGACGATGGTAAACGGAGCAACGGGCAGGAGACGCAAAGCAGCGACTGCGACAATTCCGGATTGACTGATTTTTTTCTCTAAACGCTGCCATCTCTTGCCGGCGATTCGTTGCACCAGGCCTTGGCCGAGCAGGAGTCCGATGGCATAGGTGATTGCGGCGCCCGCCAGGCAACCGACCAGTGAATAGGCCGAACCGAGCACCGGTCCAAATATGACAGCCGTCATCAGAATCAAAACGGTGATCGGAACGAGTAAGATACTGCCGATCAGATAAGCAGCGATCACGTAGAAATGGCGGGCAGGACTCTGGCGCACGGCAGCAATCCAGCCTGCCATTCTGCGAAGATCAAGGAAGTCCGCCAGCGGAGTCCATTTCCATGCCGCGGCCAGGGCGAAAAGCGCGAGCAGGATTGCAACACCTGTCCAAACAGGACGCTGCCCTGCACTTTTCTTTTCCGTTTCTTTGCTGTTGGACATTTATTCGGAACAAGACGTTTAAACGCGCGGCTTGGAACTTTTAAAGAGGGTTTGCACTGGTTGTTGGATGCGATTCAGGCAAGCTATTCGGCCGAGGCAGCATGCATTTTCGCGGCCTGCATACCAAAAAGATAACAACTTGCAATCAGTGCAGCAATCCAAGGCGCGAAAAAAGAGTGCCTCTTGGAGGGTGCGTTGATGTGGGCTATGATTCAGTTTATGTTCATTGAGCGGATGAAATATTTTTGGCAACTCTTCATTGTCGTTTGCTGCACGGCAGTCTTCGGGGCCGTTTTCCTCAATTCAGCGACGGCCGCAGAAGGTGCGAAAAAGCTCCGGCTCGCGTATGCGGGTTGGGAGATCGGAACGGCGGTGGCTTACGTGGGCGTGGACTCCGGCTTGTTCAAAAAGTATGGCGTGGATATCGAGGAGTTGCCGATCCGTGACACGCTGTCTGCCGGTGTACAGTCGCTCCTCGGAGTCGATCTATTGATCGGTTTCGGCAATCCATTAGCCATTCTTCAGCCGGTTGCTCATGGCGCCGATGTCGCCTTGATCGGCTCGCACGTGAGCTTTGATCAATACGGCATGGGTGTAGCTTCAGCAATCGGTGCCGTAAAAGATCTGAAGGGTAAAAAGGTAGGAGTTTCGGCTCTAGGCGCGCGATCGGATTTGATTGCCCGGGTTATGCTCCGCCGCGCCGGCCTCGATCCATCCAAGGACGTCGAGATGGTTGCTGCGGGCTTAGCTCCGGCGAGAGCCCTCGCCCTATCGAAGGATCTGGTTCAAGGAGTACCCTTGAGTCAGGATGTTGCAACGGAAGCGCAGAAGCTCGGTATCAAGGTCATAGATATGAATCCGGTGCCGGTGGTAACCGATCTGTTGATTACGACCCGGTCTTTCATCAAAAGAGACGAAGAGACCGTGCGCCGATTCATGAAAGGATACGCCGCGGCCATCCAATATTTCGTCTCGAAGCGGGACGACAGCCGGAACATTCTTAAAAAATATTTTCCCGCCACCCAGCAGCTCAGCGTCGATGCCATGTACGATGCGTTCTCCGCCCAGCTTCGGCCCCTGCCGGAGTTGAACAATGAAGCGCTTCAAGCGCTTGTCGATGTCGGTGCCAGCGCTGATCAGCGCACAAAAACGCTAAAGCCGCTGGACATTATCGAACCGCGCTTTTTCGATGAGCTCAAGGCGAGTCAATTTTTAAAAGACCTCTATACTGAAAAAGTCAGCCTGTAGCTTTTCCAAGTACCGTTAGCGAGCC
>DATBEY010000171.1:0-9361 GCA_036558765.1 Binatia bacterium
ACGGTGTCTTCTTTATGAGTTTTGTAAAAATGGATCGCCTCGACGTAGGCGCGCATGTATCGGCGCACGAAATCCGGGTTGTCACGGACCAGTTTCGTCGATGTGAATATGCCATTTTGGGGAAACGGAATCTTCAGCGCCACCATATCCACGACGGTTGGATAGCCGAGTTTTTCGGCCATGGCTTTGCCGGCTTCCGTGACGACCGTGAAATCGACAATGCGCTTCTGCAGCGCTACCATGCGCTCAATGGACCCGCCGATGACGCGCAGATTCACATCCTTGAACGGATCGATGCCGATCTTCTTAAGCCCCACTTTGAGCGCGAATTCGGCGGTCGTGCCGGCAATGTGATTGCCGCCGATTTTGCCGCGCAGATCCTCGGGTTTTTTGATACTGGGCTGTGCCACCAAGTAGTAAGGCAAGACGTTGACGTTACCGGCAATGGCGATCACATCGCCACCCGCAAGTCGCGCGCTGGCGAGTCCCGGGCCGCCGCCTTCCCCGATGGGAATCTCGCCGGCGAGGATCGATTGAATGCCGCGAATGCTGCCGGAAATAAAAATGATCGTCGCGTCGATGCCGTACTTGTCAAAAATCTTGGCGTCCTTGGCGACCCATAGCACGGACGAAGAACCTGGTGTAGTCGAGATGTAAGCTGTGTTGATTTTGTCTGCGGCCCAGATCGAGTCTGCGCAGACGCTCGCAGCCAAAAGCATAAAAGCTAAAGCCAGCAATTTGACTTTCATGGTTCCCTCCAGGCGCGCCTAAGCTTGGGCCCAAATTACAACATTGTCGGGCCACAGAGCAAAGAGACTCTCGAAGCGCGTTGACTTCAATAACGTTTTCAACTTGAATCGAGACAGTGAAACGCCCGGTCGATTTGATGATGTTTGATCTGGACGGAACCCTAGCGGATACAGGACGGGATCTCGCCAATTCTGTGAACTTTACGCGCGGCCGATTCGATCTTGTGCCACTGGCGCCGCAGTCGGTTTACGGCCATATCGGGCGTGGCGTTGATCACCTGCTCAAACACGCCATTCCCGAAGCAGCGCAAGAAAACTTTCAAGAGATCCGGCGCATATTTCTCGAACATTATGAAGAACACTTGCTTGATCAAACTGTGCTTTATCCCGGCATCCGTGAAATGCTCGATGATTTCAGGGGTAAGCGGCGCGCGGTCGTGAGCAACAAAATCCACCGGCTCGCTATCAAGCTGCTAAAAGGCTTGGGCGCGGAAAATTGTTTTGACGCCATCTTCGGCGGCGATAGCGCAGCCGAAAAGAAACCGCATCCAGCGCTGTTAAACGCCGCATTGGAAAAATTTCACACAGATCCCGGGCGCGCAGTAATGGTCGGCGATGGCGAGATTGATATTCAAGCAGGAAGACGTGCAAGGGTTATGACCTGCGGCGTTATTTATGGACTGGGTGACAAGGATGACTTAATCGCCGCCGGCCCGGATGTGATCATCAATGAACCCGCCGAATTGGCCAATTGTTTTCTTTGATTCGGAAGTACAGGAGGTGAGTCATGGCTGCGACGATTCCCGAGGCTTTCAAGAACCTTTTCGTCAAAGTGGCATTTGCACACCTAGCGACGCTGATGCCGGATGGCAGTCCACAGGTAACGCCGGTTTGGGTCGACTACGATGGCAGCCATGTCCGGGTGAATTCCGCCAAAGGACGTCTCAAAGACAAAAACATGCGTCGCGACAAACGGGTCGCTCTTTCAATCCAGGATCCAGAAAATGCCTATCGGTATATTGCCGTCAGGGGCGAGATCGTTGAGATCACCGAACAAGGTGCAGATGCCCATATCGACGCCCTTGCAAAAAAATACCTGGGCAAGGAGCGCTATCCTTTTCGTGCCGCGGGAGAGGTCAGAGTCATCTATAAAATCCGTCCGGAAAAAGTCTCGACGTCCGGCTAAGCTGTCACGGAAATTCGCTACGATAAAGCGCAGACGTCATAATTGTCTCTGCCGATCTACTTCATTCAACTGCGCAAACGGTACTGCTGTTGGAAAATTTGTTCAGTGCGGCAAGCGCAGCAACCTTGTAACACTCGGCGAGAGTCGGATAGTTGAACACGGTATCGACGAAGTAATCGAGCTTGCCGCCATGGGCAATCACCGCCTGGCCGATGTGCACAAGCTCGGTGGCGCCTTCGCCGATGACATGGACACCAAGGAGCGCGCGGGTCTCGCTGTGGAATAAAAGCTTTAACATGCCCACAGTGTCGCCGATCAATTGGCCGCGGGCGATTTCGCGATAGCGCGCCACGCCGATCTCGTAAGGTACACCGTCCCGGGTCAATTCATCTTCGTTTCTTCCCACCATCGAGATCTCCGGGATGGTAAAAATCCCGTAGGGCAACAGGTGGGTCGCGAGATCACAGGCCAGGCCGAAGGCATGACATGCGGCATGACGTCCCTGTTGCATGGATGTCGAAGCCAGCGCGGGAAAGCCCACCACGTCGCCAACCGCATAAACGTGGTTGAGCGCGGTCTGATAATTTTCATTCACTTTTAGGCGGCCGCGCTCATCAGGCGTGATGCCGATGCTCTGGAGATTGAGGTCTTTGGTTGCGCCGATCCTGCCGATCGAATACATCAAAAGCGGCGCGCTGATTTTTTTGCCGCTCTTCAGCTGGATCGAGACCGAATGATCGATAGATTTTTGAATGCCGACCACTTCCTCATTAAAGCGAAAGGTCACGCCGACATTGCGCATTTGATATTGCAACGCTTCGATCAGCTCGCTATCGACAAATTCAAGAAGCCGCGGCCTGCGCTCGACCAGCACGACGGGAATCCCCAAGGTCGCAACAATGGAGGCGTACTCGCAGCCGATAACGCCGCCCCCAACAATCGTCAAGGATTTGGGTAACTGCTTGAGGGAAAGCAAGGCATCACTGTCGATGATGGATTCGTCGTCGAAGGGAATTTCAGGCGGACGTGCGGGCTCCGTGCCGACGGCGATGACAATATAGTCAGCGGTGTGCTCGTTCGTTTCTGATTCCTGCTTGATCGCAAGCCGGTGTGCATCGAGGAATGCCGCCGTACCGATGATGAAATCGACAGAGTTTCGCAGCAACTGGTTTTGAATCACTTCCTGTTCGGCCTTGATGACGTGATCGCATCGTTGAGCGAGGTCCTCGAAGGTAATATCTTTCTTGACCCGGTAGCTAGCGCCGTAAAGATTGCGCTGGCGAAAGCCCGACAGAAACAAGACCGCCTCGCGCAGCGATTTGCTCGGAATTGTTCCGGTGTTGATGCAGATCCCGCCAGCAACTCTCTTGCGTTCGATGACACCGACCTTTTTGCCGATTTTGGCGGCTTGGATTGCCGCCTTTTGTCCGGCCGGCCCGGAGCCAATCACCAGCATGTCGTAATGAGCCATCGTTTGCGTCCTGGATCGTGCTATTAGAGCCGTTGGGCGAGATCGCCGTTCTTTATTTTTTCGTAGGCGCAACGTCCAATAGCCACATCCATAATGCCCGTCCCTTGGAGCTTAAACAGCGTAATCTGCCGTTCATCGGTGCGCCCCGAAACTTTTCCCAGAAGCAAATCCGAGATTTCATGCACCTGTTGCCAGGAAATGACTCCGTCTCTGACCGCACGAAAAATGTCGCTTTCATTGGCACAGACCGTTGTCTTCGAGCTAATAAAAACAGGCGCGGCTCGGCGCAGCGTCAGTTCGTCGATCTCCTGACGGATTCGAGTCTTGTCCCCGTTGGCAATCGACGTAACGTGTGTACCCTCCCGAAGCAATCTTCCGTCAAACACCGGCGTCGTGGAGTTGGTCGCCGTAATCACGACATCGGCCGTCGCCAAAGCTTCGTCAGCACTTGAAGCAGGTAGGACAGCGATTTGAAGCTCGCGGCCGAGTTTTTCCGCGCAGGCGGTCCGGTGCTCGGCGTTTCGACTGAAAACCCGTACCTCCGTCAAATTTCTAACCGCCGCGAGCGCCTTGAGTTGCGTTTCGGCGTGAACCTGGCTCCCGAAAACGGCGGCGCGGCTCGCGTTTTCTCGTGCCAACAATTTGGCGCCGATCGCCCCCGCTGCCGCGGTGCGATTTTCATTGATCGCGCAATCTTGAAAGAGAATGAGCGGCGCACCGGTTTCCACGCTGTACAAAATCACCGTTTCGCGATGAATCCGGCGGTCCAGGTCGGTTTGCAGATAGGCGCCCATGCAGCCGTGCACCGAACCGGGCAAGAGTCCGAAAATCATCTGGTTGGGGTGATGAATACGCCGCCGTGGGAGCTCGTGGCCGCGGCCGAGGGCAACTTCTTTGAGAGTCTCCTCGATGGTGCCGATCATCTCGTTCATCGAGAGAATCTGATGAATCGGCGTTTCTTTCAAGAATAGCATTTAGTTGGACGGTGAAAAAACCGACACTGGCCTACGATGGTAGCAATGCGCGCTGACCTCGGCAACCTTAAATGCGCCGCGGCACCGATTAATTACGGCAGACTCGGGTTCATGCGGCGTTCACAACGATGTGCCAACAGAGACATGCTGTAGCTCGAGGCCCAGTAAACGACGGCAATAAATAGATAGAGCTCGAATGGACGTATTTCCCGATTGTTGACGATTTGCGCCGCTTTGGTGAGATCGACGTAGCCGATAATCGATGCCAGCGAGGTGTCTTTGAGCAGCACGATAAATTGAGTGACCAGCGCAGGAATCATATTGCGCAACGCTTGCGGTAAGATCACAAGCCGCATCGTCTGATGGTGCGTCAGACCGCTGGCGATGGCGGCCTCGCCTTGACCACGCGGCACCGATTGTATTCCGGAGCGGACGATTTCCGCCAAGTAAGCCGCTTCGAAAATGACGAAGGCGGTCAGCGCGACGCTATACTCGGGCAGCGATTTGCCGATGATTGTGGGAATCATGAACCAAAACCAAAAAATCACCATCACGAGCGGCACGCCGCGAAAGAACTCAACATAGACTGCCGCCGGAAAATGAATCCAGCGCGAACGCGACAACCGCGCGAGGCCAATGAAAATTCCGAGTAGGAATCCTAAAAAAATCGCCGGAATTGCAAGGCGAAGAGTGCCGCCGGCAAATGCGCCTAAGCCGATAAAACCTTGGAGTATAAGGAACCTGAAGTTTTCGGTGATCACCCGGAGATCCATGTCTTAGGATTCTCCTGCGCCGCGCGCGATCATGCCGGGAATGGCAGTGCGCCGTTCGATCTGCGACATCAATAAAGCAATTGACAGGCAGAGGACAAGGTAGATAGTCGTTCCCGCCGCCAGCGCTTCGAATGCCTTGGCGGTGTAGGTTTCGATTTGGCGAGTTTGAAACGTCAACTCAGCTACGCCAATGGTTAACGCCACGGATGAATTTTTCAGCAGGTTGAGGGTCTCGTTTGTCGCAGGGGGCACGATTAAACGCAGGGCAATGGGAATGATGATCAATCGGTAAGCCTGCAATACCGTAAGCCCAGTCGATAGCGCCGCTTCAAACTGCGTTTTTGGAATTGCCTGAATCCCTGAACGGATCACCTCTGAAAAACGGGCGCCGTGATATACGCCGAGCGCTAACACACCCGCCCAAAACTCAGCGCCATGGTCGAGCAGCCAATTCTGCAGCACTGGCGGCAAGAACGGTGGAACCGCGAAATACCAGAAAAACATCCAGACAAGCAGTGGGACGTTGCGAAAAAATTCGACGTAGCCCGCGCCGATCCAGCGTAAAACGAGAACCGGCGCAGTGCGCAAAGCGCCCGAGAGCAACCCCAGCGCGATCGCAAGCAGCCATGCGATTGCAGAAATCTCCAAGGTCGTTATGACACCCCGGAGCAGCCACGCACCGGTTTGACCGCTCCATAGAATGTCCCAGGTGAAGTGATAGTTCATTTAAATGAGATGCGACAAACGGGAGGCGAAAAGTCGTGCCTCATGCCACAAAACTATTTGGGCACGACTTGCATCTCCAAAAAACGCTTGGTTTCGGGGGACAGCGGATAGGGGACTTCGCCCTTGCTGCCGAACCATTTGTCGTACAATTGAAAGTAGAGACCGGACGAGATTGCATCCATCAAGCCGATGTTCACCACTTGACGAAAATCGGAGTCGTTTTTCCTCAAGGCCATGCCGTAGGGCTCGTAAGAAAAGAATTCACCCACCACGTTCCATTCATCGGGTCTGGGTGCTTTTGCGCGCAAGCCGGCGAGCTGAACTCCATCGTTCGTGTAAGCCTGCACCTGTCCTTGCGCCAAGGCTTGAAATGCAGCGGGTTGATCGGGAAATTCGAGCAATTTCGCAGTGGGCACGCGTTCGCGAATAATTTTTGCGTTGGTGGACCCTTGTTGAGCGGCGATTCGTTTGCCCGCGACGCTCTGGATGTTTTTGATCGGAGTGCCTTTCTTCACTAGAAATTGAGCCCCCGTGACAAAGAAGGTCAAGCTAAAATCGACTTGATCACGCCGGGACTGGGTATCGGTCATGGTTTCCGCGATAAGATCCACGGCGTTCGATGTGAGCAGGGGAATCCGGGTCTGCGGCGCCGATTCCTTTTTTTCCAGCCTAATTTGCTTGTTGAGTTTCTTGGCGAGGCCCGGAAGGACGGCCTTCTCCACCAGTTCGATCGAAAAGCCGACCCATTCGTTGTTTTTATTTACATAGGCAAATGGCGGTGATCCCGTGCGGGTGCCGATGATGAGAACGCCGCTCTTAGCGACTTTTTCGAGAGTTGGTTGAGCGCTGACCGAACCAAAAGATGCAAGCAAAATCGGAATGACCCAAACACCGAAGCATCGAGCGCATATCATAGTGAACTCCTAATGAGAAAGAATCTTGCTTAAAAACTGTTGAGCGCGCGCCGATTGAGGCGCGGCGAAGAACGTCGCGGGCTCGCCGATCTCAACGATCCGGCCCTGATCCATAAAGACAATGCGGTGCGCGACACGGCGTGCAAAACCCATCTCGTGGGTTACGACCATCATCGTCATGCCATCCCGGGCGAGCGCCGTCATCACTTCGAGAACCTCGTTGATCATCTCCGGATCTAGGGCCGAGGTCGGCTCATCGAAAAGCATGATTTTCGGGTTCATCGCGAGCGCTCGGGCGATGGCGACGCGCTGTTGCTGTCCCCCGGAAAGGTGCGCCGGAAAGGCATGTGCCTTGTCGGGAATGCCAACGCGTTCCAGAAGATCCATGGCAATTTTTTTGGCTTCGGCTTCTGCAAGTCCTTTCACTTTGATGGGCGCCAGGGTGATGTTACGAAGCACCGTCATGTGCGGATACAGATTAAAAGATTGAAACACCATGCCGACATTGGCGCGCAGCCGTACCGGGTCGAGTTGGGCATCCGCCAAAGACAAGCCATCGACGGTAAGAGAACCGGATTGAAAGGTTTCCAGCCGATTGATGCAGCGAATCAGAGTACTTTTACCGCTGCCGCTGGGTCCACAAACCACGAATACTCTGCCGGCGTCGATCGAGAGATCGATGTCCTTGAGGACGTGAAGCGAGCCGAACCATTTGTTCACCTTGCGAAACTCGATCACAGCGGACGAATCGGATGGGAGCGAAGATTGCAAATTGTTGAGCGGCATACTATATGAACAACGGTTTTTTTCAACTGCGAGCGAGAGAACCGAACACCGAGTATCAGCAGGCAGCCGGATTCCTGGTCTGGACCTTAGCAGGGGTAAGCGCGAGCGTGTACGCATATCTGATTCGGCACGGTGATGCTGTTGCCGAAATGGATAATCCTAAACGGCCGCTCTCTACGAAAGGACGACGGGACGTTCATCGGACGGCGCACTTGGCGCTCACTCGCAAGATTCAAATCTCGGCCATTTACCATTCAGGAATCTTACGAGCCTTCGAGACCGCGCAGATACTCGCCGAGATTCTAGCGCCGCCGCTCGGCTTGCATTTGCACGCTGGCTTATTGCCTGAAGATGATCCGGCGATCGCGAAAGCCGAGCTCGATCTGATGGATCATCCGATTGCACTCGTCGGTCACTTGCCCCATCTCAATCGGCTCGCGGCATTGCTGACAAGTGGCGATCCAAACCGTGCAGTGATTAAGTTTCTCCCGGCTTTGATGATTGCGTTCAAAAGGCAAAATCACCAATGGAAAATCGATTGGACATCCGAGGAGCCGGTAGTCTGAGACGTGGTTGACCGGCGCATAGGGATGGTCTAAAAGGAACTGGAAAGGTAGGCGCAATGGCTTCAGAGACTTTGACTATTATTGATAACCGGACCGGCAAGCAGTACGAGATTCCGATTAAAAACGGCGCGGTGAAGGCGACGGACCTGTTCCAAATCAGAGTCACTGAGGACGACGGCATCGTCAGTTATGATCCCGGATTCATGAATACGGCATCGTGTCAGAGCAAAATTACCTATATTGATGGTGACAAAGGCATCTTACGGTACCGCGGTTATCCCATCGAGCAACTGGCTGAAAAAAGTTCGTATTTAGAAACCGCATATTTAATTCTTAACGGCGAACTGCCCCGTCCATCGCAGCTCGAAGACTGGACCCACAACATAACTTTTCATTCCATTATTCATGAGAACATAAAAAAAGTAATCGACAGTTTTCATCATGAGGCTCATCCCATGGGCGTGCTGATCAGCACCGTGGGGGCGCTATCGACGTTTTATCCCGGAGCAAAGAAAATTTTTGACGTTAAATCGCGGCGCGATCAAACTTTCCGCCTGATCAGCAAAATGCCGACTTTGGCCGCATTCGCCTATCGCCACAGTCTCGGTCTGCCGTATTCTTACCCGGACAACGATTTGAGCTATACCGGAAATTTTTTGAACATGCTCTTTAAGATGACCGAGCTCAAATACAAGCCGAATCCAGTGCTCGAGCGCGCGCTCGATATTCTTTTCATCCTGCATGCGGATCATGAGCAAAATTGCAGTACCAATGCCATGCGCGGTGTCGGCAGTTCGCAGGTCGATCCGTATTCGGCAGTGGCCGCTGCCGCGGCCGCTCTGTATGGACCGTTGCACGGCGGTGCGAATGAAGCGGTGCTGCGGATGCTGATGGAAATCGGCTCAAAAGATCATGTGCCCGAGTTTATCAAAAAGGTGAAAGGGGGCGAGGGAAGATTGATGGGCTTTGGCCATCGAGTTTATAAAAATTACGATCCTCGCGCCAAAATAATCAAAGAGGTCGCCGACCAAGTTTTCGAGGTCACAGGCCGCAATCCCTTGCTGGACATTGCCCTCGAGCTTGAACGGATCGCGCTCTCAGACGACTACTTTATCAAACGCAAGCTCTATCCCAATGTGGACTTCTATTCGGGACTGATTTATCAATCGATGGGGCTGCCGATGGATATGTTTCCGGTGCTGTTTGCGATTCCACG
>DATBEY010000172.1:0-6796 GCA_036558765.1 Binatia bacterium
TCCGAAGCAATGATGATGTCGCAGCTCATGGCGAGCTCACAGCCGCCGCCCAGCGCGAAACCGCTCACAGCGGCGATTACGGGTTTGCGAATTCGATTGATCTTATCCCGATAGGCCAGCCGCTCCTGTATTCTTTCATCGAAGGGCCCGCGCTCGGCCATTTCCTTGATATCGGCGCCCGCGGCAAAGACTTTTTCGCCGCCGGTGACAATGATGACGCGAACGTCGTTGTCTTCGTCGAGCTCCTGCATCGCCAACGAGAGATCCTTGACCAGAGCGTAGGAGAGCGCGTTGAGTGACTGAGGACGATTCAGTGTCACAACGGCGATGGCGCCGTCTTTTTCGACAATGACGGTTTCAAAAGTCATGGCGATTCGAGGTTTTAGGAATACACCATGGTCGGGGGGGTTTCAAGAAAGTGGTCGCGCTGGAGAATGTTTCAAGCACGGTCCTTCACTGCGTTCAGGACGAAGCTCCGAGAGTGCGGAGCTTCGATTGACAGCCCAAAATCGATTTGCGACTATCAAACTCATCCATGCCCAATCGACTCGAGCCCGCAACCCGTCACTACGACGAAAAACTGCAGGAAATTCTCAAGACTTCGGCCAAGATTTTCGCGGAAAAGGGCTTTCATCACACTTCGGTGCGCGACATCTCACGGGCCACCAAAATGAGCCTGTCCGGCCTGTACTACTATTTCACGACCAAAGAAGAGCTGCTGTATCTGATCCAGGAGCGCTGTTTCGTTACGTTGTTGCAGCGCTGGGAACAGGCGCTGAACCCCGGTCTCGACGTGCGCGCGCGAATCCGTTGCTTCGCGGAGAACCACCTCAGTTTTTTTCTCCACAATATGCCCGAAATGAAAGTGATGGCGCACGAGGATGAATCCTTGACCGGCGCATTCAACGAGAAAATCCTGGTCCTGAAAAGACGCTATGTGAAGGTCATCATGGATTTGATGCGTGAGCTCCAGGATCAGGAAGGCGCCAAGGGCATCGATGTGCGGGTCGCGACGTTCGCGCTATTCGGTATGACCAACTGGATCTACACCTGGTACCAACCGCAGCGCGATTTGCCGCTGCCGCAGCTGATCGAGCAGCTGTTACGGATTTACTTCTTTGGCCTGCTCAGGTCCGGCAGCACAGAGGAAGAATGGTTTACCTCGAGCGCGCCGTTCGGTGAAAAGGATCGATTTTCCCTCTGGCAGAACATTCCGTAGAGAACGAGGAACAACCATGGGCTTGCCGCGAGTCGGCGATCAGGCGCCTCAGTTCAGCGCCAAAGGTTTTTTCCAAGGAAGCGTAAAAGAGTATTCCCTATCGAGCTTCAAGGGAAAGTGGTTGGTGCTTTTTTTCTATCCCGCCGACTTTACCTTCATCTGTCCCACCGAAGTTACCGGTTTCAGCAAGCTCGCAAAGGCGTTTGCCGAGGAGAGCGCGACCATTCTCGGGGTCAGCGTGGATTCGATCGAGAGTCACCGATCCTGGGCGGCGGAACTCGGTGGATTGGAGTATCCACTGCTGAGCGACGAAGACCGGAGATTGACCCAGACGTACGGCGTGCTTGACGAAGCGGAGGCTGTCGCGTTCCGCGCTACCTTTATCGTCAATCCAGCCGGTCTGATTTCTTACGAGGTGGTGAGCCACGTCAACGTGGGTCGCAGCGTCGAAGAAACCCTGCGCGTTTTGCAGGCGCTCCGCACGGATCGCCTCTGTCCTTCCGATTGGCACCCGGGCGAAGCGACGGGTGATGTGGCACTCAAATATTGAGCCACGAGGATCGGCAACGGCAGAAATAACGATTCATCACGCTCCATCCTCCAACATCGACTCCCATCATGGCGCTCAGCGAGATCCAGCAGAAAAGGCAAATCATCGAGAGCCGATCACGGATTCGGGAATTCGTGTTCGGCATACAAGATGGGCTGATCAGCACAGTCGGTTTGCTTGCCGGAGTTCAGGGGGCGACGGAAAACAGTCTGGTGGTTATTGTCACCGGTCTTACCGCAATGTTTTCCGGCGCGATTTCGATGGCCGCGGGATCCTATCTATCGGCGGGCGCGCAAAAAGATATCTTCGACAAGGAAATCAACGACGCAGAAAAACTGGCTGAGCGTGAACCCTACATCGCTGCCGAAGGATTGCTCAAAGCTCTCGGCGATGAAGGCTTGACCAAGGAACAGAGTTATCGAATGGTGAAAACCCTGCTGCAGGAGCGCAACGTCTTTTTGCGCACGTTCAGGGAAAAGGTCTTCGGCTTGGGCAGCGCAGACATCAACCAACCGTTGCCGGCAGCCCTGGTCATGGGACTTTCATTCATTGTGGGCGCGGTCGTGCCGATTGTGCCCTACCTCATATTATCGGGAGTGTCCGCTTTTTATCTTTCCGGTCTGCTCGGTGGCTTGACTCTGTTCGGGGTCGGCGCCTTCAAAGGCCGGCTCGCGGGTCAATCGCTGTGGACTGCCGGAATACAATTCTTTCTCGTGGCCGTGGGCGCCGCAGGGTTGGGTTATTTGATTGGTCTGATCGTGCAGTATTTTTTCCCCGGCATCACGATTCCCGCAAGCCAGTAGACTCGCCGTCGTCGCCTTGGAGCCCATACTTTTTAAGCTTGTAGCGCAACGCGCGCTCGGTGAGGCCCAGAAACTCGGCGGCGCGCGTCTGCACGCCGTCGGCGCGTCTGAGAGCGTCTTTGATCATACGCCGCTCTAAGCCTTCCACGGCAGCAGTCAAATGAGACTGCGATTCTCCGGCCGGTTCCGGTTCGTCGATCGTCAGCGGCAAGTCGCCGCGTCCGATCACGTCGCTTCGGCAAAGCACCACCGCGCGCTCCAACAAATTTTCCAGTTCGCGCACATTGCCCGGGTAATCGTAACGCATTAAAGCGTCACGCGCTTCGCGGCTAAAACCGCGCAGAGTTTTGCCGTTTTTGGCGGCGAAGACTTTGAGAAAATGATCCATCAGCAGCGGCAAATCCTGGCGGCGCTCGCGCAGGGGCGGGACGATGATGGTGACGACGTTCAGACGATAATACAGGTCTTCACGAAACTGTCCCGCGCGCATCAGCGCTTCCAGATCGCGGTGGGTCGCCGAAAGAATTCTCACATTGATTTTGATGGGCTGGCTTGAGCCGACACGTTCAAATTCGCGCTCTTGCAAGACGCGGAGGAGCTTTGCCTGGAGGTGGAGCGGTAGGTCGCCGATCTCATCGAGGAACAACGTTCCGGTATCGGCCAGCTCGAAGCGCCCTTTGCGAGTGGCGATCGCGCCGGTAAAAGAGCCCTTCTCGTGACCGAAGAGCTCCGATTCCAGCAGGTTCTCGGGCAACGCGGCGCAGTTGACGCGCACCAACGGGCGAGAGGCGCGCGGACTCGCGTAATGAATCGCCTTGGCGATGAGCTCCTTTCCCGTGCCGCTTTCGCCGCGAATCAAAACCGTCGCTTCGCTAGCGGCCACCCGATGCGCCAGAGAAACGACTTCGATCATTTGTCCGCTCTCACCGATGATGCCTTCGATGCGATGGCGCGCCTTGAGCTCCTCGCGCAGGGCGCGATTTTCGGAATAAAGCTGATGCCGTTCAGCAATGCGCTGGATTTTTTGCCGGAGCTCGTCCAGATTGAGCGGCTTGGTCAGATAATCGGCTGCGCCGTCGCGCATCGCGGTAACGGCGGTTTCGACATTGCCGTAGGCGGTCATGATGATGACTTGAGTTTCCGGGTTGAGCGATCGCACCGCTTTGAGCAGATCGAGACCGGAAAGGTCGGGCATGCGTTGATCGGTGAGGATCAGCTCCACCGGCTCGCGACGAAAAATTTCTAATGCATCCTGACCGCCTGCGGCCGCGACTACTTGATACCCCTGTTTCTTGAGATAGCCGCTCACCAACTCGCGTTGGCTCGCTTCATCGTCGACCACCAGAATGCGAATGGAAGCGTTCATCAAGCTTGATTGCCGAGCGGCAGCGAAACGCGAAAACAAGCGCCTTGTCCGGGTTCGCTTTGGACGTCTATCTTACCACCGTGTGCCTCCGCGATGCGACGGGCGATCGCCAAGCCTAATCCTGAGCCGTTGGCTTTGGTCGTAAAATAGGGATCGAAGATTTTGCCGAGTTGATCAGATTTAATGCCGACCCCGCAATCGACCACACTGAGCCGAAGAAAACCTTTGTTCTGGTCGGCTCGGATCGACACGCGGCCGCCCGCGGGCATCGCCTGTATGCCGTTCAAAATGAGATTGAGCAAAAGTTGCTTGAGGTAATTTCGGTCGGCCTTGACCGGAGGCAGATTGGGCTCGGCGTCGAGATCGATCTTGATATTGGCTGCGCGGGCCTCGGCGTCCAGCAGGGTTGTGACTTCGCGAATGAATTCCTCGACAGCGATGGGTTCGGGCGATAACTGCAGGGGCCGCGCCAGAGAGAGAAATTGCTCGACGGTGCGATTGAGACGCTCTACCTCATTCTGCATGAGAGTCAAAAAATGAGAGTATTCACCGGCATCCTGAACAGGCGTGAACTCGGCCTTGAGACGCTGCATGCCCATTGATATTGAGTTGAGCGGATTACGAATTTCGTGCGCCACCGTCGCCGCCAAACTGCCAAGCTCCGAGAGCCGCTCATTACGATGAATCTCTTCTTCGAGTGCCCGGACACTTTGCAGATGACGGCGCTGATTATGAAAAATAGCGGCCATGCCCAATATGCCCACGCCCATAATGCCAAGGCCAACGACGGCCATGGAGCCGAGGCTCCGCCGCCATGCCGAGTCCATGGACTGTAGTGAAAGACCGATCTCGAGGAATCCGAAGGGACTGCCATTGACGTTGAGTGGTTTGACGACATCAAAATGTCTGGTCCCGTCTGGCCGCTGGACAATTCCGTGCCCGACGCCGCCATGCGCTCTAACCTGCAACAACAACGGATCATCGTGCCGTTGCTGGCTTCGTTGCAAATCGGTCTCTGCGAGCACGTTCAAATCTTTGTCGACCAAGGCAATGTGGTCGATGTCTGATTGACGACCCAGCTCTTCGACCTGCCTTTGAACTTCGATCTGCTTACGGAAATTGAGGATGTAATCGGCGTTGGCGTGGACGGCAATAATGCCGGAAAAACTGCGTGCCCCGATCGCAACGCCGAATGCGCTGCCTTCCCAGAATTTTTTTTCAGAAATTTTGGGCGGCGGATTGGTTTGCTCCTGGGGCAGGCGCCAGCGTCTGCCCCACATGAACATCATGGCTCGGCGGTGCTCGGCCGGTTCGTCCAGCGGAGGTTTTCCCATGCGGCTCATCATTTCCTGCATACGCCGGGCGCTCGGCGCGGGGAGAGCATCGAGGGGGCGCCCGTTGGGATCGAGCAACTCGATTTTGCTGAGGCGATTGGCCGCGGCGATCTGCTGGAGCGTGTTCTCATCGGTCGGCGGAAACTGCAGCAGCTCGTCAATGAGCCGGGCGTTGTCGAGCAGGCGCTGGCCAATCAACTCTTCGAGCAAAGAATTGGCCAGCACGGAAGCGCGGATATTGGCTTCCATGGCATCGGCCAACGCCAGCCCTTTGGCTTCGGCTTGGCGCAGCAGCTCGTCTTGAAAACGCTGCGCTTCAAAAAAAATATAAACGCCGACGAGCCCGAGCAGCAGCAGGACGGAAAGAAGAAAATAGCGCGGCGATATGCTTCGACTCATGAGCGGTGGTTACATTATAGCGAGCAGTATAGCCGGTAAACAAAGTCGTCTTGCCATAGAATCGAGCTAGGCAGACCCCAAGAATTTGCCGCGCTGATGACCATATCATCGCTCCTGGGATGCAAAACCACTTTGTTCAAAGCGAAAGGCCCCTGACGGGGCCTTTCTCAGCTTGGCTGGTCGTTACGAGCCGCGCGCCCACGGTCCGCCGAACGGCATCACATTACCCCAAGGGTTCACGTGGAGTGTGCGGAGTTCGCCGGCGCCGTTTTTCAGCTCGACCGAATACATGGTGTGAATTCGGCCGGTAAACGGCAGCACCCGCTCGACAGTGAATCCCTTAAGATATTTGTCCGCGTACGCCGTTGCGAGTTCCTTGGCCCTCTCGTCGGTGATTTCGCTTGCTGCTCCCGTGACGCCCGCGCACGGAGGCCCGCCAGCCATCCAGCCTTGACCTCCCATCATCCCCGGTCCCATGCCGCCAAACCGCCCACCGGGACCGCCACCCCATTGTGCCGAAGCGACTCCAGAGAGAAGCGCCAATCCACCTGCTACAGCGACCGCGCTCAAGAGCTTTTTCATAACCTGTTCCTCCCTTCCATCTTTCTCTGAGCTCTTGATAGCGCAACCCCGGTGCCAAAAGACGAGTCGGAGGAACTAGCGATGCTGCAAGTGAAATTTGCTCGAAGCTCCGGTGATAGAAAAAAATCTTCGTCCGGAAGGTCGAAGCTTTCGACCATTTGGTCGAACGGGGCGGTTTAGAATGTGTTTCAGCTTGCTGCGACGAGGCTGCGGAGAAGCCCCAGGTTCTCACGGTCTTCTTTCAAATCTGGCCCCTTCGGGGTTTCGAGGCACATCGGCAATCCCCAGAAGCGTTTATCGTTGAGTAGCCGGCGAAAGGCTTCAACTCCGATACGGCCCTTGCCGATATGGTCGTGGCGATCGACCCGAGAATTCAGCTCTTTTTTCGAATCGTTGAGATGAAACGCCGCGAGCCGCTCGATCCCGATAACATCGTCGAATTCACTGAACGTGCGGTCGTAACCCTCCTGGGTGCGAATATCATAGCCGGCCGCGAACGCGTGTGCGGTGTCGAAACAGACGCGCAGCCGGTCGCCTGCGCGA
>DATBEY010000173.1:0-3782 GCA_036558765.1 Binatia bacterium
GCGCCGGCTTTCCTCGGCCCCGGATTGATAGTGCCCACGCGCAACAGCGAGCTGCTCCGCTGGTGCTTGGCGAACGGACTCCGCGTCAATCAACCCATGACGCTGATGCGCATGGGGCTTTACAACGAGCCGGCCGGTGCATTTTTGCCTTCGATCATTTATTGAACGCCGTGTGCACCTAATCGCGCGTCACGACGCGGGTGAAAACCGGTAACTCGAACGGGCCTACGCCATACGCCCTGACAAACCCTGGAGTCCGGGGTCGTTCTACCCGGACTGCACCCGAGATTGCGAAATGCCCATTCCCTTACTTGCTTAGGACACTAATGCTAGCTCTGCAGGAACGGCACGCCGAGCCGCATCAGATCATCGAAGGCATCCCAATGCACCATGTGCTTGCAGCCATTTACAATGTGAATTTTGAGTTCCGGGTGCATGTTCTTGAGCAATTCGGCGCGCTCGCCGGCATGGGCACGGTCCTCACGGCCGAACATCATTAATAGCGGCATTTTCAATTCGGTGAGTCTCTGCCATAACGGTTTGGCCTGTGAAGCCCCACCGCCCGCCGGTGCTTCTTGGTTCTGCCGATCCTGATGCGCTTTGAAATTGCGACCTATCATGCTCCTGTGGCGCAAGGCCACGTCTTCGTCCGAAATCAACGAATGATTGAAGGTATCCGCCTGGAGGAGTTTGCGAGCATCTTCCAGCGTCGGTTCCTTTTGCGCCATCTCTTTATCGACGCGCGCCTGCACTGCTTCGTACTTTCCGACCTGTTCTTGCGTCTGCGGCGGTAGCAGCGATCCGGTGCCGAGAATGATCACATGCGAATAGCGGCCGGGATCTTCCAAGGCGAGCTGAACCGCGAAGCCGCCGGAGCGTGAATGGGCGATCAGCGCGGTTTTGCCCAGCCCCGCGGCATCGATGAATTTTGGAATGGAATTACGTTGCTGCGCAGTATTTTGTTTGGCGGGCACGTCGGAGAGACCAAAACCGGGATAATCGAAGGCCACCGCACGAAATCCGGCCTTGGCAAAGGGACCGAGGTTGCGCAGAAACACGTCCGCCGAGCTGCCGAGCGATGCACCGTGCAGAAACAGCACCGAAGGTCCTGAGCCTGCTTCGATATAGCGAAGTTTGAGTCCATCAACGCTCACGAATTTGTCTACCGGTTTTAAGTTTTCAACGTCGTTCATCGCTAATTCTCCTTTTTAAGCAGATTGGGATTTAGCTTGACTGAAGCTTGTCGTGCCATGCAATTGTTTCTGGAAATCTCTGTAGATATTTTTCTGACGGAGCTATAACGCCGAACCACCGAGGTGTCAAATCGCGCGAGTGCTCTATCAATTGGGCTTTGTAGTGGTCACTGATCGGTTACCGATGAGGGGATAAACGTGCTTGACAGAAAAATTTCTTAGGCATAAACCTCCAACGAAATAGGCTGAGCTGGGTCTTTAGATCCGGTCATATCCTTGCATCGTCCTTAAATTGGCCCGGACTGGAGTTATCCAGCCGGGCTTTTCGTTGGTCAATGTAGTTCTGCGATCCGATTGGCTGGAATCAGTTAGCAATTAGAGACGGATGGTGCGACAGAGGAGGATCCTAGAATGAACTCTTACGATTGCCTAAAAACGTCCCTCCCAACCCGACACCATAAACAGCGGTTTCGTGATTTGCTGGCGGTGATTTTGACCATTGGAGCTTTAAGCTTTACAGGAAATGTTTTTGCTCAATCCATCAAAATTGGCTACGCCGCCCTGGTTGCCGGTCAGATTGCGGTTTGGATTGCGAAGGAAGGCGGCTATCTCTCGAAACGCGGTATTGACGCCGATCTTATCTATATTCCCGCGACGACGGCTACTCAGGCGCTAATCGCCGGCGAAATTCAGCTCGCCCAAGTGACCGGCGTGTCCACTGCGGGGGCGATCTTGTCGGGAGCGGACGTGAGAATCATAGCCAGCGTGCAGAACAAGCTCGCTGGCTCGATTTACGCACGTCCGGAGATCAAAAATCCGGAGCAGCTCAAGGGGAAAAGGCTCGGGGTATCTCGGTTCGGCGCGCTAAGTGATACGGCGGCGGGAATTTTTCTCGAGCATTACGGACTCAAGCGCGGCACGGATGTGGCCATTATTCAGATGGGTGGGCTGCCGGAGGTAATCACAGCGCTGGAAAATGGCGCGATCCAGGCCGGCTTTGCCAATCCGCCGCAAACCCTTCGGGCCAGGCATCTCGGCATGAAAGAGCTTTTCGATCTGAATAGTCTCGGGGTCGAGCTGCAACAGATTTGTGTTACGGTCACGACTAAATATCTGCGCGAGCACCGGCCGGTTGTAAAATCGTTTCTCCAGGCCTACGCAGAAAGCCTGCACCGGTTCATGACGGACCGCGACTTTTCCATCCAGGTCATGAAAAAGTACTTGCGTTTGGAAGACAAGGAGCTGTTGGACGATGCTTATACCTTCTATTCCGAAAGACTTGAAAAGATCCCCTATCCCACAATCAAGGGGATAAAGTTTATTTTGGACGGCATGGCGGAAACACATCCGCAGGCGAGGAAAACCGCTCCGGAGAGTTTTGTTGATCTTTCGCTGCTTCAAGAACTGGAGCGGAGCGGGTTTTTTAAGCAGCTCTGGAAAAATTAGCTGCGGGTAGAAACGATGAATCGATTGAAGTGGGTAGCTCGGCTAATGCTGGGAATGCTGCCAAGGCTTGACACCAGCCTTGCGGACGAACTAGCTTCCAGCCGACGATGGTAGAATCACGAAAGAGGTGGCCATGACGAGAGCGCTCTGTGGGTTTTTATTCGCGATTATTTTCTCGGTCTGGATCCGGCCGGCGCATGCGGCCTCGGTCGAGGATTTCTACAAAGGCAAAACCATTCAGTTCGTCGTCGGCGGCACCGCAGGCGGCGGCTACGATACCTACACTCGACTGATTGCGCGCCACTTTGCGAAATACGTTCCGGGCAAGCCGAATACGGTGGTTCAGAATATGCCCGGCGCGGCGATGCTGATCGCGGCCAACTACACTTACAACAGCGCGCCGCGCGACGGCACGGTTATCGGCCATTGGTCCGGACCGCTGATTTTGCAGCACATGATGGGTAATCCCGCGGTGCAGTTCGATGGCCGCAAGTTCGGCTGGCTCGGCATGCCGACTGCGGATGCACTGGTATGTATCACGACGGAGCGGAGCGGAATCAGAACGGCAGAGGACTGGCGCAAGGCCAAGACGCGGGTCAAGCTCGGTGCCATCGGTCCCGGCACGAGCGGAACCGACGATACGAAAATTCTGGCCGCCGCCACCGATTTCCCACTCCAGCTCATTGAGGGCTACAAGGGCACCGCGGATATCAGAGTTGCGGCGGAAACCGGCGAAGTGGATGGCACCTGTGCGTTCGGGTGGCAATCGGCGAAGGTGACCTGGGTCAACGCGCTCAAGGCCAAAGAAGTTCATGTCGTACTTCAGACGATGCTCGAGTCCCATCCCGAGCTCAAAGGTGTTCCTCTCGCGATCGATTACGCCAAAACGGACGAAGGGAAAAAACTCCTGCGCATCGCGAGTGAACTCTATGGCAAGCAGAGACTTTACTCAGTCCCGCCGCAGGTGCCCGAGCCACGCCTGCACGCATTGCAACAAGCTTTCATGAGCGCGCTGAAAGATCCTCAGCTTCGGGCAGAAGCCGAAAAAGCGAAGCTCGAGATCGATCCTATCGACGGACCCGCCGTAGAAAAGATGGTGAACGGTCTGTACGAAATCGAGCCTGCGGTTGTGAGCCGAGTGAA
>DATBEY010000174.1:0-4340 GCA_036558765.1 Binatia bacterium
TAAATCTTCTTTAAGGAGATTTTTGATTCCATCCGCCAACCACTGCAGAACTCCCTGCGGACCCACTCGGTTCGGACCGACGCGCGATTGCATGCGCGCCCACACCCGCCGCTCGAGCCAGCTGGTGACACCAGCAAGCGGCGCGACGAACACGGAAAGCACAATCAGGGCGGTCAGCACCATCGCGATCGCATAGACGAGCTCTCTCGGTACGCCGGAGAAGGCGCCTTCTTGAATCAGTCGGTCAATAAAAGCCTGCATGATTATCGCTGCCGCTAACGGTCGATTTCCGGCGCATCGACATCGAGACTACCGATCAGCGCAATCAAATCGGCGACCATAATACCCTTGCTCAATTTATCGATAATGCTCATCGCCGTATAGGAGCCGGTGCGAATTCTCACACGATAGGGATATTCACTGCCATCGCTGACGACGTAAAACCCCATATCACCGCGCGGCGCTTCGACGCGCGCGTAACATTCGCCTGCCGGCGGCCTGAACTTCCGGGGCACTTTCGCGATCGCCGGCCCCTTGGGCATCATGCTCAAGCACTGGCGCAGTATCTTGCAGCTCTCCTGCATCTCACGGATGCGCACCCAATAGCGATCAAAGCTATCGCCCAGCACGCCAACGTGCGCCGTTCCGATTGGCACTTCGAATTCCAACTCAGGGTAAATCGAATACGGAATATCGCGGCGTATATCCCACTTCACCCCTGAGCCACGCAGATTCGGCCCAACGAGATTATAGGAAAAAGCATCTTCCTTGCTCACCACCGCCACCCCGGCGAGGCGCTCGATAAAAATCTTGTTCCCGGAAAGCAGCCGATTGAACTCATCGACGATCGGTTCGAAGTGATCTAAAAATGCCTGGATCCGCGCGCAAGTCTCGGGAAGAATGTCGTAGCCGACGCCGCCAATTCGAATATAGTTGTAGGTCAGCCGTGCGCCGCAGATCTCTTCCATCAGATTGTTGATGGTTTCCCGCTCCCGCAGTGCGTGGACGAACGGCGTCATCGCGCCAATATCCTGGCCGAAGGTACCGACTGAGATCAGATGGCTCGCGATCCGGTTGAGCTCGCAGGCGATAACGCGGCAGAATTCGCCGCGTCGCGTCACTTCGGTACCGGCGAGCCGCTCCGCGGCCAGGCAAAACGCCTGGTTGGCAAACATCGCGGCGAGATAGTCGGCGCGGTCAGTGTACGGCACATAACCGTGATAGGTGACTTTCTCACCGATTTTTTCAATGGAACGATGCAAATAGCCGACGTCGGGAATCGCTTCGCTGATGACTTCGCCGTCAGTCTTGACCACGAAGCGCAGCACGCCATGCGTGCTCGGGTGCTGCGGCCCCACGCTGATGGTCATATCTTCCGTGTAAAAACCGGTCTGTGCAGGTGCGGTATCGTTCATGATCGAATCTAACGCAAAAGTTTTTCCACCAACGGCGCGCGTTGCGTGCTGATGCCGTCGTACTCTTCCTGCTCGACGTAATCTTTGCGCAATGGATAGCCGACCCAATCCTCGGGCAGCATGATCCGTCGTAGATCGCTGTGCCCCTCGAAAATGACACCGAACAGATCGTAAACCTCCCGCTCGAACCAGTTCGCAACCTTCCAAACGTTCTCAAGAGTCGCGATTCTGGGATGATCGCGCGCTAAGTCGACCTTGAGAACAATCTGATGATTGTGGCTGTACGAAAACAGATGGTACACCATCTGAATTGTCTCTTGTTTCGGCCAATCCAGCGCCGTCAGATCCGACAGCACCTCGAAGCGAAACCCCGGCGCATTGCGTAAGAATCGGCACACTTCCACTATGGCAGCCGGCTCGACAAACAGATAAGGCTCGCGCACCTCGGATTTGAAGTCGCGGACCTTCCCGGGAAAGAGCTTTTCCAGCGAGGCGTATACTTCCTTGGCGTCCATGCCTACGCTGAGGGCTGTTCGTCGGCAACTCTGGCCGGCTTCACCAGCCAGCGTTCCCGCATCATCTTGTCCTGAATCCGCAATAGCCCTTCGGTAAGCGCCTCCGGACGCGGTGGGCAACCGGGAACATAAACGTCTACAGGAACGATCTTATCGACGCCCTTGCACACCGAGTATGCAAGTTGGAATAGTCCGCCGCAATTCGAACAGCTGCCCATGGAAATCACGTATTTGGGGTCCGGCATCTGGTCGTACAGCAGCTTGGTCCGTTTCGCCATCTTGTAAGTCAGCGTCCCCGCGACGATCATCAAGTCGGATTGCCGGGGGGTCGCCCGCGGCACTGCACCAAACCGGTCCAGATCGGCGCGCGGCCCGCCGGTCTGCATCAATTCGATGGCGCAGCACGCCAAGCCGAAAAGCATGTACCACTGGGACGACGCGCGGCCCCAGTTCAGAAGATCATCGACTTTCGTTGTAAAAACAGTTTCGGGTAACGAGTTTATCAGCGGTTTCATCAAAATCTCCCGAACGGATCAAACTCTGATCTTTTTGACCCATTCCAAATCACCCTTGGCCCATGCGTAAATCAACCCGAGAAATAGAATGCCTATGAACAGCAAAACTTCCACCAGTGCGAAAACCCCGGCGCCTCCCTCCACCCAGCGGCGAAATACCGTTGCGACGGGAAAGATAAACGCGATTTCCACTTCAAAGATAATGAAGATCAAAGCGACCACATAGAAACGGATATTGAAGTTGACCCACGCGCTGCCCATCGCCGGTTCGCCGCATTCGTAAGTCGACAATTTTCGTGCCTGCGGATTGGCCGGACGGAGCAGTTTGCCGATCAGCAGATTGACGCCGACAAATCCAAGTCCTAAGGCCGTGAAGACCAGGACATTAGCAAAATCAAATAACATCAAGAGTTTCCGTATTTACACGAGAGAAGCTCTCTTTCTTATAACCACAAAACTTACTCATAATCAAACACGGGCGGCATCGATTGAGCCTCCTAAGTTTGCGAAGATACTGTTTTTTGACTACAGTCGAGAGCTGACAAAATCCTCGGGCCGCTGGCATGTCCGGAGCTCGCAAAATCGGCAAAATAAAACTAAAACTCAAGCGACGATTCGTGACCTTTCGCGCTGGTCTATGGGGTGTTTTGATGTTTTGGCTGGTGTCCGACCCGGCAACCCCGATTCAAGCGAAGCTCAGATCCGACTTATACGGGTTCGTACCGCCTATAGCGCGCTATCCGCGGCATGCCGCTTTGGCAACCTCGGATCGGACTCTAGCATCGCGGACTGGGGATTCGGCATTGTGTAGGACGGATGGCGTGCGACCCCTTGGATCCGCTTTTCATCGGATGAGTACTGTTTCATGATTTTAATTTCATTACGCGAACCTTGAACCGACCCGGAGGCCCCATGCGAATCGAAACCGAACGCAAAGTGCGCCGCTGGCGCGAACAACGCTGGCTCCTCGATCAGGTAATTCAAAGCCGCGGCATCGATTGGGATCAAGGGCGAACTGGTAAAATACTCCGCAACTGCGGACCCGCCGTGCAAAGCGATCTTCACGAAATCTGCGCGCGCATCCAAAAATTTGTCGATATCCCGCGCGAATTCTCGCGCGCTGCAGCGCGGCGCGAAGAGCAAGGGCGCGCGGGCGAAGCCGCCGGCAACTCTATGGAAGCGCGCGAGCACTACTATATCGCCGCCTGTTTTTACACCAATGCCATGTGGGCGATTTACGAAGACGACAACACCCAACGCATGCAGTGGCAGGAAAGAAAACGCGTCTGCTATGACAAATTTATTCAGTATGCCGGCCGGCCCATCGAACGGATCGAATTACCGTATCAGGGGAAAAAAATTCACGCGATCCTGCATCTGCCGCCCAACCGGAGCGGTCAAAGAGTTCCCTGCATCATGTACATTCCCGGAATGGACGGCGTCAAAGAAGACAATCCCGCGAGCGGCGATCCGTTTCTCGAACAAGGCTTTGCAGTGCTCGCTATCGATGGGCCCGGACAGGGGGAAACACGGGAAGGCGGTATCACTTGCAATGCCGCCAATTATGTTGACGCCGGCAAGCTCGCTTGCGACTATTTGACCAAGCGGCCGGACATCGACCCGGAACGACTCGGCGTGATGGGGTCGTCGATGGGCTCTTACTGGGCGCCACGAGTGGTCGCCGAGGAGAAACGGTTCAAAGCGTGCGCGGTAAGCGGCGTCTGTATGGAGCCCGGGCAATATGCGATTTTCAACATGTCCTCGCCGACTTTTAAGCTCAATTACATGTACATGTCCGGCTACGACGATGAAGCAGCCTTCGACGAGTTCTGCAAAACGCTTTCCTTGCGCGGCGTCACCGCCAAAATTAGCTGCCCTTATATGGTCGTCGCCGG
>DATBEY010000175.1:0-16178 GCA_036558765.1 Binatia bacterium
CAAAACCGGCATGTTCTTTTTCACATGCGACTCGAATTTCATGCCGAGTTTCGCCAATGATCCGCCCGCAACGACGGCGACTCTTTTTGCTACACCAGATTGAACGAGACTCGCAGCCTGCACCACTGCGTACATCGGACCAGCGCAAAAAGCTTTGACGTCGCAACCTGAAGCCTTGACGCAGCCAACCTGCTCGGCAATCGCTTTTGCCAGGTTGCCGCCGCCGCGATTGTAGCGGTCGCCCACCGCCTCTTCCGAGCAACTAATGACAAAATCTATTTCACCGGGGTCGAGGTCGAGCTGCTTACAGAGTGCGCGCAACGAATGCGCCGCCGTCACTTTGGCGGCGAGATTCTCGAGCAACACCTCGGCAGCTAAACTGGCGTCCTCCGGATGCGCCGCTTCAAAGGCGCCGATCATTCGCTCGCCCGAAAATAGCGGTAGAGCACCCTTCTCGCACAGGGATTGAATTTCCGTCGTGGAATGCAGCTTCGGTGTACGCTCGTTTGGCTGCGCCTCCTGGTTATGAAACCAACCGTTCTCTAATGAAACAAGGTCGAACTGATCTGCTGCAGCGAGCAGAACATAAAATCTGTTTTGCTCCACGAGCTCGCCGAAGCGACCCTGAAAAGTCGCGCCTTCGATCAGTTTCTCGTACCACGGCTTGGGCAAATCGCTAAGCTGCTCGGGAGCGATGTTACCGATGTAAGCCTGATGCGGCGCATAGGCGACGGCGGCACTGAAATCGCGCAGTTTTTGATGCAGTTCGTCACCGAGCGCAGGATTCGCGCGAATTTCTCGCAGCGGTTTCGAACCATATCGCACCAAGTCCGGTACATGGGCCAACGAGTAAAACACGCCTTCAATTCCGACCCGCACCGGTTTGATAAATTCCGCCATCTCGTCAGCCCTAAAATTGCATTGGAGAATCGACAAATCGAAAATTCCAGATACTATGACTCACGCCCTTTTGCGTCCGCCCGTTGTCTTTTATCGGCTGAACTCCTGATGGCTTTCAAACACTTCGGCATCTCTCGGAGCAAAAAATACCAAGCGGACTTCCTCGATGCTTTTTTCGTTTTGCAAAAATTGTTCGATAGTCGTTGATGACACCATGGCCGCCTTATCCATCGGATAGCCGTAAACCCCGGTGGAAATCGCCGGAAAGGCAATGCTATGAAGGCCGTTCTCCACGGCAAGCGCAAGCGAGTTCGCATAGCAGGCGGCGAGCAATTGAGATTTAGCCTCACCGCCGCTCCCATACACGGGCCCGACCGTGTGAATGACGTGCTTGGCGGGGATTCGGCCCGCGGTGGTAATCACCGCCTGCCCCGTCGGTAACCCATCGGGAAACTTAACCCGTCGAATTTCTCGGCACTGTTCCAATATGGCGGGTCCGCCGGCGCGATGAATCGCACCATCGACTCCGCCACCGCCCATCAAAGTACCGTTCGCCGCATTCACGATAGCATCAACGACTTCCTTGGTGATGTCGCCTACTTTCACAGCGACACGACCGTTCAAAAAAGTTCGCGGCAATTCCATCGGTAAATGCAAGGTGTTTAGAAGCAGAAAGAAGTGCTCATAACGTTCTTCGGCGCGCCCTATTGATCGTACACTCAAATCCCCCTTTCATCCCCCGTTTAAAAAGGGGGAAAGAGGGGGATTTTAACGAGCGACATCCGCTCGGGCACAAAACTCTTGGAGAGTTTTTATCCTCTAAATGTGCCAACCTCTCATCCCAACGGTGCGAGTTTTTCCAGTGTCGGTAGCAGTTCCACGAAGGAATGAATCAGGGCCGTCGGCTTTGCGTTTTTTAGAGTTCCTTCGTCGTTGTATGAATGCTCCGTGGCGAGAGCGATCGGGATCACTTCGAGATAGGTATCCCCCACCTTGCATCCGTGAGCGTTGTTGCCTGCCTTGATATAAGTCGCGGTTCCTGTGAGTAGAACCAGGCGCATGCGTTTCGGTTTGTGCTTTCGATATAAATAGTAGAGTCCCTGCTCCTTGGCGTAGTACGTCTCGTCTCGATCGACGATTTCTTCGAAGTAACCGCCGATACCGATCTTTTCCATCGCCTGATGTTTATAACGGCGGCCGCCAGTCGTCATCAAGATATTGCGCAGGCCCGCGGACTTGGTTTCCTTAAGGGAGTTTTCGATGCCCGAGATAAAATCGGGCGGATCGACGTCGAATCTGTGCTTTTGCGCGATCTCAAGAGCGTGCCTGCGGATTTCGACGCGCTTTGCTTCGTTGAAGGGCAGCGAAGAGTCTTGCCGATATTCAGCAGCAAATATTATCGGAATGAGAAACAAATCGAACGGGCCGTCGGCCATTTGCCTGAGCCGCTCAAAAGTCACGGGTTCGATGCCGTACCGGGTTAATATCTCGTTGGCGATTACATGAACGCGGCGAATGTCCGTTTCCACCGTGTCGGACATCGTCCGAACCAAAAACGTTTCAGCTGTCATACTGGGCGCCCTCCGGTTGAAAGGATCTTAGTGAACCGGGAAAAATCCCGCAAGCGCATCTACTTTTCGCTGCTTTCAAACGGGAGTCGATATTTCCGTTCCGAATTGCACTTTTTGCAACTCGGTACGAGATTGGCCCTAATTGATTTTCCGCCGCGCACGATTGGCACCAAATGATCCATGGTCAGCTCTTTGGGCGAGAATTTTTTGCCGCAATGATGGCAAATGCCTGCGGCGCGTTTGCGCTTCCACCAGGGGCTCTCGCGTAATTGCCGCGCCTTTTGTCGTTCCCTGCGAATTTGTTCTTCAGAGACTTCGACCAAGAATGGAACTGTTTCCACAAGTACTCTTAGCGCAGATGATACAATTGTCTCAGCTTTTTAAGGTAGACACCCAAGCCGATCGCAATGACCAGGTACAAGATCGACCGTGCCGCCGCCCATGCTTCTCCGCTCGCGGCATAATTACGCAGCTCCCAAAGCGAGAAGAACACAAAAAACACTGTGGCGGTGCCCATGAGAATTTTGTGGGCGGTGATCAGTTTCATAGCCGCTGATTCAATCAATCATATCCTGCGCGCCGGACGCAACCGGCGAGTGCAACTTGTTGCGCCGAACCGGGCCACTGATGTAGTTTTCTTGCCATCGAGGATCGAAGGAGAGTTTCCATGCAAAAACAAATTGTCAGCGCCGCAAGCGCACCGAAGGCCATAGGTCCGTACGAGCAAGCGATCAAAGTCGGTGATTTTATTTACGCCTCCGGGCAAATACCGCTTGATCCAACCACTGGCAATCTTGTCGAGAACAACATCGCTATTCAGACCCGCCAAGTCATGGAAAACCTGAAGGCTGTCATCACCGCTGCCGGGTCCTCATTAGAACGCGTCGTCAAAACCACCGTATTTCTGAAAAACATCTCCGATTTTGCAGCCATGAACGAAGTCTATGGGGAGTATCTTAGCGACGCTAAACCTGCGCGTTCCACGGTGGCCGTTGCGGACTTGCCGCGCGGCGCTCTTGTGGAAATCGATCTGATCGCGATTGTTTAAGGGATCGCTACCGATCAGAAGGAAAAAGAAGATGAAAAAAATATTAAGGCCGACGTGCAGCGTTGATTCTGCGCGTGGTGCGCGACGAAGTCCGAAGCGTACGGCGATTCAAGTATCAAGCTCCAGTGCTACCGTGATAACGACAAATTTGCGCGGGGCAGTACTTTTTCGGTTTCCGCCGCTTCGAAGAACTCACTGGGTTTGAAACCGAACAATCCTGCCAGTATATTCGAAGGAAATACTTGCTGTTTGGTATTGTACTGCGTAACGAGATCATTATAGTACTGCCGCGCAAAACCGATCTGACTTTCTGTGGTCGTCAACTCTTCCTGCAGCTCCAAAACGTTTTTGCTCGCCTTGAGATCGGGATAGTTCTCCATCAACGCGAAAACCTGCCCAAGGGATTGCGTCAGCGCGGTTTGCGCTGCGGCCGCTTCCTTCACCCCCTTCGCCGCCATTGCCTGGCTCCGCGCCTCGATCACCTTCTGCCACGTGTCTTGCTCGGACTGCATATAACCTTTAAGGGTGTCCACCAGATTGGGAATCAAATCGTAACGCCGCCTGAGTTGGACATCGATTTGCCTCCAGGCATTTTGCTGGCGTAGCCGCAAGGCCGTGAGACCGTTGTAAGTCGAAATGAGCCAGATGCCCAATACGAACACGATCGCCCAGACGACAAATATCATAGGCCGCGCAAACCTCCCCATTCCTCACGAAATAAGATCGATCGGCTGATATCCCGGATCCGCGCTACACCGGTCAGGGTGAGCACTCGCTGCATCTCTTCGGTTAAAATCGCAAATACGCGCTCGACACCGCGCGCCCCGAAAGCACCAACGCCCCAGGCGATCGGGCGTCCGACGAGAACCGCGCGCGCGCCCAGGGCGAGCGCTTTGACAATGTCGCCGCCGCTGCGAATTCCGCTGTCAAGCAAGACCGGGGTAGTTCCGCCAACTGCGTCAACCACTTCCGGCAAAGCTTCCAAGGCCGCTCGGTTGTAATCGAGAATCCGGCCGCCGTGATTGGACACGACCAGAGCATCGGCACCGGCGTTCAACGCGGCCCGCGCGTCCTCCGCACCCATAATGCCTTTGATCACTACCGGCAACGAAACTTGCTGCTTCATCCATTCGATGTCTTTAACCGTTGACTTGTGGCCTCTGCGCGGCTTGCCGTCCTTAGTCGAGAGTGGCACTTCGTCGCCGATCTTGACCGGGTGAACCGTATCCACGGTAATTCCGACTGCTGCAAAACCGAGATCTTCGGCGAGTTTGGCATACGCGGAGACTTCGTCCTTACCTCGGTTCATATAAGCCATGAAGACCAAAGGTGATTTGTCCGCGTCGCGCCATTCTTTGGGACTGAACTTTGCCGCTTGGCTGACGAACATCATGGCGCCGGCCCGGTCGCATCCTTCCGCAACGTCGCGCTCGGCATCTTTCCCGATCAAGCTGAAGCTTCCAACGGGCGCCGTAATCGCGGGAATCGGCAACCTCTTGCCGAATAGCTCAACGGCAGTATCCGGCTCGGCAACGTCGTGGAAAATCTTTTGTCGAAATAGGTATTGGCTAAATGCCTGCGGATTGCGACGAAAGGTTGCCTTGGATTCGGCCGCGCCGTTGAAATGCTGCCACGCCTCGGCCGGCGCCTTTTGCCGCATAATTTTGCGCAAATCTCGCAGCCCCATCTGTTCCAGCGGCTTTTCAGTCATAAAATTTTTCCGTCAGTTTTTTTCGGTAAATTCGTACGGTGCTGCAGCGCGGCGTGTCTGCAGATTCGCAAAAAGGATCATCCCGAAGCGATAGCCGAAGGATCTCGTCTTTCACAGGTTCATCTGTCGAGATTCTTCACGTCCTTCAGAACGACAACCGGGAAAATTGCCCGTTGCGCTCAATTCTGGGAAGAAATTTCCCAGCAGTTCGTCCCCGGATCGCGAAAGCAAAATGACGCGCCGGAGTCGTTTTCGCTGAACGGCAACAACTCGCTTACGCCCAACTGCTCACCCGATCGGCTGAACTCGCGATAAATTTCTTGCACGCGGTCTGGAGAAGCGACACTCAGAGTGTTGCGGAAATTAGGTGAGAACACTTTCGGATTTTCTCGTAGGGCGCAAACAATGTAGGTTTTCGTGCTCGGATGCTTAACGTAGATCACATGGCTGCTGAAGCGGTGAACTTCCAAGTTTAACACATCGGTGTAAAAATTCCTGTTCGCATCTAAATCGGTCGCCACCAAAGTTCCATGGGTAAAAGCTTGCGGCACGTAGCCGCGTCCCGGAAAGCGCTCTTCGGGATAAATCTCTTCCCAATGAGGCTTTTTGACGCCGCCGAACTTTTGCGCCGCGGCTTCCTTCCGGGCAAAGTCTTCATAGCATTCGATTTCCCAGCCATTGGTACCTGGCTCGACGAAATAACAGGAATAGGAACCGTGGCTCCAGGTCGGTTTGCCGATTGCGCCGAGCTTATAGCGCTGTTTATGCGCAGTCAGGTACTCATAGGCATGGTCGACTTCTTCGGTGCTCCTCACCCGAACACCCCAATGATTGTGCATCGGTTTGGCTGGCGCATCCGGTCCCGCTTCATGTAAGACGAGAACCCACGGCGAATTGGGGTGCTTGAGCATCGCTTCGACGGGCTTTTTTTCTGACATGGGTTGAAACGCGAGCAGCTCGGTCATCACGGTCATGGAATCGTACAAGTTGCGGCATTCCATGTGCGTGGCGCTGAGAGCGATAGGGTGAACCATCTTTGACTCCAATCAGGAAATTTACAGCGCTCCGGCAGACCTGTCAAACCAAGCCTTTCGCACTGGCACTTGACTCGTTTCGACCAGTGAAGCGATTGAATCCACGAATCACTGACGTCAATTGCGATTCCACCAGCAGCGCACCACAGCCCAAATTCGGCTTGACACCATAGGACCTTTTACTTAGATTCGCGCAGCTTTGCCGAGTCCAAGCGTCATCGTCATGACCGCCAAGATCAAACCCCGCGCGATGCGACTATGCTCGCCACAAGGAGATCATATGACAAAATTTTCTAGAGTGCTCTTGCTCTTATGCATTTGGGTTATTGACAGTGGGGCGCCGCTGGCCGTGCATGCGCAAGGCAATTTTTACGAAGGCAAAACTATCCGTCTCATTGTCGGCTTCACTGCCGGAGGCGGCTACGACGCATACACGCGCACCATCGGCCGTCATATGGGAAAGCACATATCCGGCAATCCGGCGATCATCGTCGAAAACATGCCCGGAGCGGGCAGCATGATCTCGGCAAATTATATTTACAAAGCAGCGAAACCCGATGGCCTGACCATCGGTCATTTCATCGGCGGTCTCTTCTTGCAGCAACTCTTGGGCAAACCGGGCATAGAATTCGACGCCGCGAAATTCAACTATGTCGGCGTTCCGGCGCAAGACAATTTCGTTCTGGGTATCGCGAAATCCACCGGCGTTGTCGACGTTGACTCATGGCTTGCCTCGAAACAGGTTATTAAATTCGGCGGGGTGGCCTCTGGCTCGGGCTCCGATGATATTCCAAATATTCTCAAAGCGACGATTGGATTACCGATTCAACTCGTGTCCGGCTACAAGGGCACGGCGGATGTGCGTTTGGCGTTTAATAGCGGCGAAGTCTCCGGTCTGAGCAACTCCTGGGAATCGACGAAATCGACTTGGCGTAAGGAATTGGAAACGGGCGAACTGAAACTGGTTTTGCAGGCCACGCTCAAGCCGCATCCTGAATTTCCCAAGCTGCCGATGGCGCTCAACTATGCCAAAACCGAAGAGGCCAAGCGTCTGATCTCGACGGTGGCACGGGTGCACGGACCGACCGTGCGGCCCTATGTTTTACCGCCGGACACGCCGAAAGACCGCGTTCAGATTATCCGCAAAGCCTTCATGGACACGATGAATGATCCGGAGTTTCTCGCCGAGGCAAAAAAGGCCAACCTCGACATCAACGCCGATGATGGCGCCGCGCTTGAACAAAACGTTAAAGAAATTTTAAAATTGGATCCGGCGTTGGTGGCCAAGCTCAAGGAAATCCTCAAATGACCGACCGAATTCCTACACTGTGCCTCTTATGAAAATTCCGATCAGCGGCAAAAATCCCCCGGTCCTACGGCCCGCCCCCTTTGCAAAAGGGGGCTATCAGGGGATTTCTCGGCGTTGCTCCCAACCACTGCGGCTCATTTTCATGGGCGGGTGTTGTACCGAGTCGTACATGAATTACTCCGTGGTGACTTCTTAATCAATTAAGCGAGAGACACTTTATGCCGGAGTTCGAGCTCATTTCCGCCGATAGTCACGTCAATGAACCGCCCGAAGCCTGGGTACGTGTTCAGAAAGAATATGGCGACCGCGCGCCGATAGTCGTGAAGGACCCGCCGGGCGTGCCAAAGGGCACCTGGTTGTTAATTGACGGCCTGCCGCCGGTCGGTTTGTCGCACTATTCTAAAGGCATGGTGGTCAGTAAAAATCAGGGTATCTCCGAAGTCGAACAGGAAAAACATTTCGAGACGATTCGTTTCAATGAGAACTTCCGCTACGAAGATTATCCCGGCGGCTGGGAACCGGCCGCACGCTTGCGCGACCAGGATGTCGATGGCGTCCAGGCGGAAATTCTTTTCTCCAGCGCAGTGCGCCAACTTTACAGCATTACCGACGAGCCCTTTCAGCGCGCGATTTTCCGATCGTATAATGCTTGGCTCCAGGAATTCTGCAGTTATAATCCCAACCGACTGCTCGGGCTGGCAATTTTATCGATCTTAAATATCGAGCACACGGTGACGGATATCGACGAGTATGCCAAGCGCGGTTTTCGCGGCGTGCAAATTCCGACGCGAATCAGGGACAGCGGCTACTACGAACCGAAATACGAGCCCATGTGGGCAGCGTTGGAAGAAACCGGCATGATTGTCAATGTCCACACCAGTGCCACTCAGGGAATTGCGCGTAAGCACTATGAAGGTCCGCGCGACGTCGATCCCAAAAAACAAAGCCTCGGTCTCGCCAATAAGCAGGCGCCCGCCCAGCAGTTCTTGGGCAATCTGATTCTATCGGGCGTGTTCGATCGTCATCCGAAGCTCAAAGTGGTTTGCGCCGAGTTCGACGTGGGCTGGGTGGCCAATCTGGTGCAGCAAGTCGATTATTGGTTCGGTCGCGCCAGCACCTACGATGCCGAACGAAACATCAATAAGCTGGCGCCGAGCGCATACTTCAAGACCAATGCATTCTTTACTTATCAAGATGACCGCGCCGGCGTGCTGACAACTCCCGTGTTCGGCGCAGACAACTTTCTTTGGGCCAGCGATTATCCGCATGGCGTAACGACTTGGCCCAATTCGCAAGCGACCGTCGACCGCAATTGCGCAGGAATTGATCCCACCGTAAAGCGAAAACTCAACCGTGAGAATGTGGCCAAGCTCTATGGTCTGACAACCAACTAAAGAAAAGTTTTATTGAGCTGTCAAAGGTTTTGATTCAAATCCATCATTCCACGGCTCCAACAGTCCAACAAACGGCCTGGGTGGGCTAGCGCTCGCCGTCGACGCGCTCATTTAATCGGCGGGAAAAATTTTTCTTCCGGTGCCTTCCTCTTCGAGGCTGATGGCTTTTGTCGGACAGATTTTTGCAGCGAGCACAATCTTCCCGTCGGCGTCGGCCGTGGGATCGATCACTTCGGCAATCATTTTCGCGTCGAGCTTAAAAACTTTGGGCGAGGCTTGGACGCATTTGGCGTAGCCTTCGCACTTGTTTCGGTCAACGGTGATCTTCATAATCTCCTCGGTTCGCCGCCGTGTGCCTTGAAAAGTGAGTCATGGCAATTCGGCCATTAAGTGGCCATACCCTGCAACCGGCTACCGCACATGCAGTCGCTCTTGAATTCCGATTGCGCGGAACTTTACTTCTCATTGTGGCGCTCTCGCACGACCTGCAACTCTTCCAAACACCCCGGGCACATATAGGCGGCATGGGGCAAAAAAATCAGTTCGTCCGCGTCGCGGGACTCCATACAAATTCCGCAAAGGCGCTCTTGTTTACGCGGCGAGACGGCCTTTTTGGTTTCCAATTCATCGGCGAGAATACCGCTACAAAGCTCCACGCACTCATCGCAAATTTGCACCGTAGGACCGGCGATCAGCCGCCGCACCTCGTGCTGTCTCTTTGCGCAGAATCCACAGCTCAATTCGGGCTCCTCATCTGTAAATTGCGGAATCTGTTGCTCCCAGCTATCGCCGTAAGCTTTCTTAAGCGTCTCTTCTAATACCGCACCGATGTGCAGGAGTTGTCGTGCGATTTCGGTTCGTTTCGGAGTGCTCTTGGATTCAAGGAAACGGCTGACCGCGAGCTGAAAAAATTTTAGCGCACGGCCGTAGTGTTGCTCGGTGATGAGATCGGCGCATTCGACGAATCCGAAATCTGATGCAGATTTTGCCATACCGGTTTCTGTTTCGTTACCGCTCAGCGGCACGATCGCGATCTAAATCATGACCGTCCCGCAATTGATGTTGTAGACCTGACCGGTGATATACGCGGCAGCATCGCTCGCGAGAAAAAGAATCGGCCCGGCGATATCGTCCGGCTCGAGCACGTGACCCAAAGGGGTAGAACGCAAACGCGCCATCGTCTCTTCCTCCGTTCGGTGCTGGCGCGGCATGTCGGTATTCGCCGAGCCGGGACAAATCGCGTTGACGGTAATGCTTTCTGGTCCGAGCTCACGCGCCAGCGCCTTGACGAAACCGATGATGGCCGCTTTAGACGCGGCGTAGTCGGCGAATTCTCGCCCGCCCGTATGGGCGATCGATGAGGCAATGCTGATGATTCTGCCGCTTTTCTGTTCGCGCATGGCGGGGACGAATGCCCGGGCGCAAAGAAAATTGCCCCCCAAATTTACATTGATCGTGCGCTCCCAATCTTCTTCGCTTTTCTTCACCACCGGCGCTTTCAAGTAGACCCCCGCATCATTGACCAGAATATCGATCCGGCCGAAACGCTCGAAGGTTCGATCAGCCAGCCGTTTCACTGACATCTCGTTTGCAACATTCACCTCGACGGCGATCGCTTCGGCTCCGAACGCCTGGATGTCAGCCACGACTGTATTGGCTTTGTCAGCCTGTAAATCCGCGACGACGATTTTCGCGCCTTCGCGTGCCATACCCAGGCAAATGGCGCGGCCGATGCCCTGGGCCCCGCCGGTGATCACTGCGACTCTACTCTGTAATCGCATTAAACAGCCTACAAAAGCGGATTCAGCAATCTGGCATCTCGAACGTAGTGAGAGAAATCTTTCCGGAAGGATTTCGAAATGACACTGCGTCCGATTGATATCATCAACTTTTTACGTTGTGATCTTTGCGTCTAGGCGTCTTAAATTAACCCGCCGTTGCAATGAAAGAGCTGTCCCGTAATCGCGGCGCTCTCCGGCGTGGTCAGGAAATAATACAATTCCGCGAGGTCTTCGGGTTGGGCGGTGCGGCCGAGCGGGATCGCTGAATACCAACGTTGCCGGCGCGCCTCCGGAGTCTCTTTTTCCATGACCCGCGGAGTATCCGTCGGTCCCGGCGCCACGGTGTTGACGCGAATTCCATCCGGCGCGAGCTCCAAAGCCAAGCTCTTCGTAAATCCGACAATTCCGGCTTTTGCTGCCGAGTAGGGCGCGCGCAATGCCGATCCGGTGACGCCGTAGTTTGATGCCGTGTTGATAATTCGACCGGCTCCCTGTTTCTGCATGACCCCGGCGACTTCACGGCACATGAGAAAGGTGCCCTTTAGGTTAGTATCGATGACACGCTTGAATTCCGTCCAGGTGAAATCCTCGATTCTTTTCGTGTAAAAACTACCGCCAGCGATGTTGGTCAAGATATCGATTCGGCCAAAGCGCTGTGCCACATCGCTGACGAGCGCCATCACTTCGCGCGCGATGGTGACGTCAACCGACAATGCATCCGCCTTGGCGCCGCTCTCGGCAACTTCACCGCGCACCTGCTCGGCCGCGGCATGGTCGTAATCTGCAATTACGACAGTCATGCCGGCACGCGCGAATCGATGCGCGACGGCCCGGCCGATGCCGTTACCGCCTCCGGTGATCAAGGCGACTGAATTCAATATCCTTCTCCTTCGGAAGCGCCCGAATAAATTTCGTCGATTTCTTTTCGATACTGCTCAGCCACAGCCTTGCGGTCGACTTTAATTTTTTGAAATACGTTAATGCCGCGCACTGCGCTCGGAAAGTCTTCGTTCATCACGACAAACCTGCGAATCTGCTCATAATGTTCCAAACGGCGGTTGACCCGCTCGATCTGGCTCCACAATGACGATCTCACATCGCTGTCTGTCAAAGCCAAAGCTGCCATACCCAGAGCGTCGGCGATGCGTTGGCGCTCGGGGACGATCAATGCCGAAATAAACGGACGACGATCCCCGAGCAGGACCGCTTGACGAATGAATGTCTCATTCTCCAACTGCAACTCGATAAAAGCGGGATAAATATTCGTTCCGTCCGCACAGTAGAAAACATCCTTTTTTCGACCGATAATCCGCAGCGAGCCATCGGGCTCCAACGCGCCGAGATCGCCGGTATGAAACCAGCCGTCCGGATCGAACACTTCGCGAGTGGCCTCGGGGTTCAGAAAATAACCCGGCGAAACCGTCGGACCGCGCACCAGGATTTCCGAATCGGTAGCAATTCGAATCTCGACGTTGGGAAAGGGTTTGCCGAGATTGCCAGGACGATTCTCGCCAATGCCGCAAAGAGTCACGCCACCGCATTCGGTCGAGCCGTAGGATCCCAACAGTGGGATGCCGATCAATTCGAAAAAGCGCATGATCCGCGGCGGCATGGCCGCTCCGCTGTATGAGATATACTTTATACGCGCGCCGAGCGCTTCGCGCGCGGCCTCTCGCAAAACGGTTATACCCTCTGCGAATTTCTTGCTGTCGGCTGCGCCGAGCCCGCCAGCTGTTTTTTGTTGATCGAGCGCTTCGATCATCTCCCAGAGCTTTCGATGATCGTCTCGATCGAGGAGATCCTTCCAGATCCGCTCCATAACCCGTGGTACCAGAGCCATTGCGGTTCCCGACAAACGCTGAATCGCATTGAGGTCGAGATCCAGTTCGGTCGATTCGACAATCGCCGTCGTCCTGCCCGTAATGGCGCTCTTTAAAAAACCAAATCTGCCGAGCAGATGATTTAGGCTGAGCACAATCACGAACAAATCATCTGGCTTGCTGAGGACAACCTCACCGCCGTTGGTAATGTTGGATAAAAGATTCTCCTGGGTGCGCATGACGCCTTTCGGTTCGCCGGTGGAACCGGAGGTATACATGATGGTCGCCAGATCTTGCGCGTGCACCGATTCGAGAATGTCTTCCAGCCTCGCGGCATCCAAACACCGGCCCTTTTCCGTCAACTCGACAAACGGAACCGTGTCGGGCAACGATGCGGCGGTTCGATTCATCACGAACAGGTGCTCCAAGCCGGACAGTTGCCGCTTTAAATCGAGCAGTCGGCTTGCATCGCCTTCGCTTTGAACAAAAGCCGCGCGGCAGCGCGAATGCTCGAGCACTTTGAGCAGCATGCCACCCGATATCGCGGGTGAAATCACCACATTGGGAAATCCGCCGGCCAACGTCGCGAGGTCAGCACACAGCCGTTCGAGGCTGTTTTCACCGATAATCGCAACGGCATCTCCCGGCATCAAACCGAGACCGTACAAGCCCAAGAGAATATTCCTGGCCATGGCGCCGAACTCACGCCAGGAAATGTCCACCGGCCCGGTGCTCTTTTGGAGTTTGATGAACGGGCGCTCGCCAAGCTCGGCAACCCGTTGAAAGAAAATACGTCCGATATGGCGGTATGGCGTTGCAGCAACCGATTGGTTGGCGCGGTCGTTCATAGCGGTTGAAAGTGGCCCGGATCGTATTTTGAGCGCGTCGGATCTTCGCTGCGCCTCAGCCCGGTAATTTCATTGCGTCTCGAGTAGGCATAGCAAAAAGCCTCCGCCACGTCATCCAAATGCGCATTAAGATATTTACGCGCGGGTATGGCGAGCCTGAGGAGTTCCACACCGCGCGCCAATTGGCTCGGCGCCGGCGGCGGGCCTTTGGTCACCCTGATACCCGCATAGCGGTACAAGAACGCCCCCAACGCTTCACTGGGGAATTCAGCGGATGGCAAATGCGGCAAAAACGCTTTGACATCTATAAACACTGCATGGCCGCCCGGAGGACTCACCACCGGAACGTGATCCCTCAAGCGTTGCCAGAGATATCGGACTTGATCGACGCGGCTTTTGATATAACTATCCGCCGCAAAAATATCGCGTAGGGAAATGGCCAATTGAGTCATGGCTATGCCCGCCGGCTGGGCGCCGTCCAGAAAAGCCTGCATCGAAGCCTTTTGAAAAAAAGCCTTGTCGCGGATCAAAATGAGTCCTCCGCAAGGTACTAAAAAATCTTTGAGCGCGCTCAAGGTGCAGCCGTCGGCCAGGTCGCAAGTTTCACGCACGATCTCAAGAATGGTTCGCTCCCGATATCCGGCCTCACGTTCCTGAACGAGGAAGCTGTTCTCCAGAATCCGGCACCCGTCGAGAAAAACCGGGAGATGGTGCGCCGCGGCGATCTGTTTGATGGCTCTGAGATTGGCCAATGATACCGGATGGCCCCCGCAGGCATTGTCACCCAGCTCGACATAGATACAACTGACGTGGTCCGCGCCTTTTTCATCTATCGCGCCTTGAAGCTTTTGGATGTCCAGATTGCCTTTGAACGGCTCGTCAGAGGTCAAATCATAAGCCGCCTCGTCCGCGGCTTCGATGACCTTTGCGCCATTCATTTCGATATGCACACGGGTTGATGGAAACAGCAGATTCCCAACTACAAACGTGTTGGGTCTGACGTGAATTTTGGTCCAGATGCGCTCCGCCGCTCGCCCTTGGGGCGTCGGGACCAAATAAGAAAAACCGAAAACGCGGCGCGCTTCATCGGCCAGTGAGGCGAAGGCATGGCTACCTTCGCTGGCCAATCCCATTCCCGGCTCCACGTTCGATGGCGCTGCCATTGCAGCAAGCTGCCCGGTACTCAACGAGCTGACACCGCTATCGGTGGAAAGATCGATGTAAATCAGATCCTGTGCAACCAGCTCCGTGTTGAAATGGGCGGCGCGCAGGGCTGATTCCCGTTCGGCCGGCGTGGTTTGCCGCAGCGGCCGCGCCACCGCGATCTCGTAGGGAACGGAAAAAATAAAGCCCGATGAGTTCGTGTTCATGCCCAGAGAGTTCAAACTCCCTCTGCATAGCACGAAATGCGAAAAGCGAAAAGATTCGGGACGTGGCTTTTAATGACTAGGTATTTTCTCGCGCGCGTACCGGCCGGGGCTGGCCTGAGCGCGCGCTAAGGATCGCCGCCGCGCGGTGCACCATTTTGCGCTCGGTCGCAAATTTGAGCAGCTTGATCGCTTGCTCGATGGGAAACCAACGCGCGTCGTCGACCTCATGATCGTGATCGCGCACGTCGCCCTTCAAATAGCGCAAAAGAAAGAAGTGAACTCGTTTATTGATCCGTACCGGCTCATCGCTTTTGGTCTTGTCGCGAAACGAATAACGAATTTCTCCTAGCTTTCGAATCAATTTGCCTTCCAATCCGGTTTCCTCGCGCACCTCTCGAAGCGCCGCCTCATCATCGCGCTCGCCCTCCTCCACATGCCCTTTCGGAAGTCCCCAGCGATGGCGCACGTGAATGAGGGCTATTTCATGATCGTTGCCGTTGCGCCGATAAATAACCCCGCCCGCGGAAACTTCCCTGACAGTCCGAACATTGTCCTCGCTCGACTCCGCGGCCGTCCCGACCTGCTCCCCCAACCAGCCAAGGTATCCTGCGCTACCAGCCAGCAATGGCACGGCAATAATCTCCGGAACCGAATAACTGTGCAGCTCGCGCACACGCTTTTCGAGCGCGGAGAAAAGCTCTTTGCGCGTCTTGATAATCAGTAATTCTTCATCGCTTTGTTCGATCTGACCCTGCCAGCGGTAGGTCGATTGGACGGAACGAATACGGTTCACGCAGGCTGCGAGCTTCTCGCTAACCAGGGTCTGGGCAAGGTTCTCAGCCTCAGGCGGCGATCCGGCGGTGACATATACGACGATAAAATCCAGCATCAATAAAGATATTACAACTCGGTTTTATACGCAGTCAATGAAGCTTTAGATGGACTCACCACAACTTCTTGTCATTGCCTCTCGATCGTAGTGAATTGAGGGTTATCAACATGAGAACTAAAGACGACATCCGGCGCGATGTGTGGGACATTTTGAAGGAGAACCGTGTCGCTCGTTTTCCCGGCGTTGAAGGGAGAATTCCTAATTTTATCGGCGCCGAGGCCTGCGCCACGTTGCTCGCCGGTGCGCCCTACTGGCGCACTGCCAAAATTCTCAAGATCAACCCCGACTCGCCCCAACGTGCGATCCGTCAAAGAGCATTGGCGGAAGGCAAACTCGTCTACATGGCCGTGCCGCGCCTGCGCAGTGACAAACCCTTCATCGAGCTCGATCCTAAAAAACTTACCTGTTCGCCATATGCCGCCTCATCGATCAAAGGCGCGGCGCAGCACGGCCGGCCCGTGACAGTGAAGGAAATGAAGACGATCGATCTTGTGGTCTGC
>DATBEY010000176.1:0-5283 GCA_036558765.1 Binatia bacterium
CCTAATGTAATGCTTAATATAATTTAAAGTGATTCTTGCAGCCGTGGCTAGCGCAATCTCTGCAGGAAGCCTTCCCGTTCGATCTCATCGAGCAAGCTTAAATCGACGAAGTCACCGGGAGCGCGTTGCGGAGCGCCCATCTCCGTCAGAATCGACCTAATCCCTTCAAAATTGGGTCGCGGCGGGAGTTCCGTCCGCCGGGCAAAAAAATCGTAGGTGGCATCGATCGCCTCGCTATCATCGACACGCAAATACTTTTTCAGTATTTTGATGCTTCCTTCGCGGTTGGTCCTGACATAATGAATCGCTTCGATTTGTGAACGGAGGAGGTTTTTTGCCAAGGGTCGTTGTTTTTCGATGAAGGAGCGAGTGAGCAATAACGAGGTATTCGGATAAGCGTTAAAGTCACCGATATCCGCGAGCACATTCATGCCGAGCTTGCGTGCAAGCTGAATTTCCGGATAGGACAGGATCGTCGCATCGATCTGGCCCAAGCTTAAGGCGGTCATGCGCGCATTGGTTGCGCCCGACTGCAAGATCGTGACCTGGCGCGGATCGATTTTCCATCGCCGTAATGCCCATTGAACTCCGGTATCGTTCGAGCCGCCATAACGAAGGATGCCAATCTTTTTTCCGATCAGTTGTTGCGGCGTTTTGATTTCCGGGCGCGCAACGATCTGCAAGGGCATGCGGTTTTCCAGCGCCGCAACCAAAACGACCGGCGCGCCGCGTAACGCCGCCTGAATCGCCGACGACGCCGAGTTCTGGCTCATCTCGATACTGCCCGCGAGTAACGCTTGCATATTGAGCGCGCCGCCCGCGATCAAGAGCGGCTCGAGTTCGATGCCGTACTTCCTGGAGATGCCGACCTCCTTGTTGACCCATATCGGGAGCTGATAGCCGGCGATGCCGCCGTAGCCGGCGTGAACCAACGTCAGATCCGCGGCGACTGCGTCGAGTGCTGCCGCGGCGATTATCAACGCGATCAAAAATATCCTCGCCGTCAAGCGGATCAAAACTTTTAAAACGATCTTCAGAGCGATATCTCCTTACGTTCAGGATTGTCCATGCAGCGAGTCGTCCCAAAAAATTTCTTCCGGCGATTCGATCGCCGGAATGTCGAGGTTGACCACGATCGGTTCTTGGTCGCTGCGCACGACCACGCAGGCCAGCGGTTCATTGGAGTTCGCGTTGATCTCCTGATGCGGCACAAACGGCGCTACGAAAATAAAATCACCAGGACCCGCCTCCGCGACGAATTCTAACCGCTCGCCCCAGCGCATGCGCGCTCTGCCGCTAATAACATAAATAATGCTTTCCAACTCGCCGTGATGGTGCGGCGCGGTCTTAGCGTTCGGATGAATATTCACTGTGCCGGCCCAGAGTTTATTGGCGCCGGCCAGCGCTCGGTTGATCGCTGCTGCGCGCGTCATGCCCGGAGTTTGGGGCGTATTGAGATCGAGCTTGCCACTGGAAATAATTCTTACGCCGTGGTGACGCCAGTCCGTAGTCATGATCGCCTCCTGAGCCGATTGTTCTTCATCCAACAATATACCGATCGATTTCTCGGCTAAACTCAAGACCAAGGCCGGGCTTGTTGGGCACCGCCAATTCGCCGTTGACTGGGGCCGGCACTTCCTCGAAGAGTCGGAACGACCACGGCATGTATTCGACGGTCAGCCCGTTGGGAACCGCTGCGATCAGGTGAACGTGAATTTCGGGAAGTAAATGGCTGACCACTGGCAGATTAAAAGCCTCAGCCATTGCCGCCACCTTCATCCAATTCGAGATTCCACCAACACGGTTGAGATCGATCATCACGATATCGACTGAATGAGCTTCGATCATGTGGCGAAACGGCGTGATCCCATACAAGCACTCGCCCCCCGCCACCGGCGTAATCAGCGCGTCCGTCACTCGGGCTAATCCTGTGTAATCATCATGCGCCGTCACGTCTTCGAGCCAGAAAAAATGCACATCCTCGACCCGCTTGCCGATCTCGATCGCCTGGTGCACAGACCAGCGCTGATTGATATCGCACATTAGATCGATGTCGGGGCCAACTGCCTCGCGTACGCGCCGTGCTCGCTTTACTTCCTTTTGCGCTGTCGTCTCCCCCGGTAGTGCTAATTGCGTCTTCATTTGTCTGAAGCCCTTCTCCACCAGCAAGGGGGCCGCCTTCAACAGATGATCGAGCGAATAGGCGCGCACGAGCGCGCCGCTCGCATAGGTCGGCACTCGGTCGCGCAAGCCGCCGAGCATCGTGCCAAGCGACTGGCCGAGATATTTTCCTTTGATGTCCCAGAGCGCCATGTCGATGGCGGATATCGCCAATGTAAGAATTCCACCGGGTCCGGCACTAGCACCGGCGGTGCGGAGTTTTTGCGTTAGCGTATCAATCTGAAGCGGGTCGGCGCCGATAATTACCTCGCCGAGCTGCTCCACGGCGCACTTCAGCGTTTTGCTCAGCATGCCGCCAAAAAAAGTGACACCGAGCCCTTCAACGCCGTCTTCAGTCTCGAGACGGACTGTTACGAACAGGTTATTCGAGCGCGAGTACGCCGGGCCGCCGGCGAGCGGTTCCTCCACCGGCAAGCGCACGACCTGCGAACCAATGCGTACGATTTTCATCTATCTTTTGTCCTTAGCGCACAGAAAATCTCTTGATGAAATACCATAATTTCGTTGAGGGATAAAAACCGAAACGAATGCTCGACAACAATGGACCATCGTATATATCCACTCATTCTGCTAAACTGCATGTAAAACGGTCATTTTGCGCGACTCGAAGAAACTCATCTTCTAACTTCTACACAGAACATACTCGGCAAATATGGTTATTATGAGATCAGAAGAACGGCGCGCCTACACTGTGGGGCTCTATCCTTATTTGAGGACGAGCTTGGCTATCTTTGGCGCCGGGTTTGTCATCGGCCTGATAATCGTCTCCAGGTTTCCACCCCTCACCGACTATTTTCAAGAAACCATTGCTACGTTCGTTAAGCTCTTTGCGGGGATTCCACGCTTCAAGCTTGCCGGAGCGATCTTTTTCAATAACGCCGTAAAGACACTGCTGGCGATCGTGCTCGGAATCATACTGGGAATTGTTCCAGCTATATTTCTGTTAGCCAACGGCATAGCGCTTGGGGTAGCCTGGTCACTCTCGGCCGCGACTCGCGGTCCGTGGATCTCGCTCCTTAGCTTGCTACCGCACGGTATTCTCGAATTGCCGGCGGTTTTTCTCGGCACCAGCATCGGCTTGAGCATTGGATATCATGGAGTTCGGCGTCTGGCTGGCAATTTCGAGATACATTCCGGCGCCGAGATGGTTCAGGGCCTGCGTTATTTCTTCACCGTCATCATTCCGTTGCTAATAGCCGCCGCGTTGGTGGAAGCCTTCATCACCCCAACCCTGATTTCGCCGAGATAGCCGAACTAGCACTACATCGTATAGAGTAATCTTTCTCGCTCTGTTTTCTACGGAGCATCAGCGATGGTTACCAAATTGTAGAGAAGTGCCTTTTGTGGACCGGCTCTAACCAATTTCCCGAATAGCTCATGATGCTCGGTCTAAACCGGTTTCCCGAGTAGCGCCAAGCGCGTACCCTTCGTTACGACAGCGCAGCCGCTGCCTACTCAGGACGATCGGCTGACGTAGCGCTCCCCCTTTCCCTGAAGAACTTTAGGCCGAAGCGAAGCGCGTATCGAGGGATCTCGGGATTTCGTTAATTGCAGTCAAGGATTTCTGTGCAGGCCCAAAACCGAACTCTGTAATCGCCAATAGAGCGGTCGAACTCGCGTACTATTTCACTTCACATCGCGTGCGCAGCGAAAGCCGATGCCCTCGTTGCGGGTGGATGGATTCGCATGCCACCGTTTGGTCACGCCCAACCGCTCCGCCGGTTCGTACCAGCTAGCGCCGCGCAAAACTTTACCGCTTCCCGAATCCGGCCCCTTGGGGTTGCGCACATCACCCTCGGGGAAGCTTTCGGAAAACCAATCAGCGACCCATTCCGTTACATTGCCAGCAAGATCGAAGATCCCGAACGGGCTCCGGTCATTGGCGTGGGAACCCACCCGCGCAACACCGTCGCGATAAACGGGGTTTTCGTATGGTTTGCCGTAGCGCGCTCGCTCTGCCGTCGGAGGATCATTGCCCCAGGGATACTTACGTTCGTCGTTGCCGCGGGCCGCCTTCTCCCACTCCGCTTCTGTTGGCAGACGTTTGCCGGCCCAATGGCAGTAGCCGCTCGCATCCTGCCAATTGACGCCGACGACCGGAAGATCGCCTCCGTTCTTAAGGTCGACCGTTTCCCATTCATCAGGCGGTTTTACGTTGCCGGTGTCCTTCATAAAGGCTGCGTACCGCGCCACGGTCACTTCATAGCGATCGAGATAAAAGGCATCCACGAAAATCTCGCGCCGCGGCGATTCTTCATCATCCCCCATGATAAACGTGCCCGTAGGAATCACCGCTGCCGGTGCGCCGTCCCTGCCGACAATTTCCGTACGAGAGCGCATCCGCAGCGCGTAAAAAATCACGCCGGCCACGATGCCGACCAAAACAAATGCTGCAAGACTTTGCTTGATATGTTTGCGCCGAAGGGAGCTCGCGATCCGATGCACTTCCGCCGCCACTGCCGCCGGCAAGCTGCCGTCGGGTTGCAGGAACGTGATTCCCTTAATCGACGCGGGTAAAGACTCGATCGGCGTTTTTTCGATCATCACTGGCAAAATTTTGCTTCCGGCTTTGTCGGCGATGTCCAACTCGGTCAGCGTATAGCTTCCGGCGTCGACGGCATTGGGGCTGATCAAGAACAAGAACAACCGAGACTTTTCGATCGCGGCACGAATGCGATTGTGATACTCGTCTCCCGCGGGCAACTCGGCACGGTCAAAGAATACTGGGTGACCCTGATCGCGCAATGCGAGATAGATTGCCTTCGCTGACTCGATATCCTGGGAAGCGTAACTGAGAAAAATCTTCATGACGATTGCATTCCCGCAGCTTGCTACCGTTGTCTCTCCTCGGGCAGTGTGTCGCCCCAGAGTTCTTTCATGAATCCGCTTTTTTCCAGATTATCGACAAAGCTGTTATCGAAAATCTCATTCGGCTTGCGCCGAATCATCGCGCCGTCTGCACGGGCAAGCTCGAGGGTATCGCTGACCATTTTTGCCGGTACTCGCATGCGCCGATTGATGAGATCTCTGGCGTAGGTGTCGTACGCCGAACGAAGCGTATCGGCATCAGTAATCCTCAACGTCCTGCCGACCGCATTCATC
>DATBEY010000177.1:0-14249 GCA_036558765.1 Binatia bacterium
AAGAACCTGGACGATCTGCGCCAGACGAATGATCCCCCACGTTGCTCCGCCACCGGCGTCGGCAGCACGGGATATGACATCCCGCGCCTGCTTGAAGAAGTATTCGGCTTCAAGTTCCGCGTGATCAGCGGCTATCCGGGCGGCGCCGAGCAGGATCTCGCGATGGAGCGCAATGAAGTCCAGTGTCGCGCCATCACGATCGACGGATTTTTCGGTCGGGAACCGTTTCAAAGTTGGCTCAAAAAAGGCTTCGTGCGCGTGGTTCTCCAGACCGAAAAGAAACGTCACGACAAGTTGCCGGACGTGCCGACGATTTTCGAGCTCATGGACCAATATAAAGTGAATGAGACCAAGCGCCGACTGATCAATTCCTACCTGGGCATCTGGGGCTTTGGCTCGCGGCCGATCGTGTCGACGCCGAACGTGCCGTCGGAGCGCTTGAAAATTCTCCGCGACGCTTTCATGCGCATGTTCAAAGATCCCGAGGTGCTCGACGAAATGAAGAAGCGAGGCTGGGAAGCTGAGCCGGTCGCCGGCGATGAACTTCAATCGCTCGCCACAGAAGTTGTCAACCAACCGTCTGAAGTCGCTGCTGCTTTGAAACGGATCCTCGCGAAATAACTGGCGTCATACTCAGTCTCATTCTGCGTGAGTCAGCGTAGAATCAAGAATCACTTCGAGTAATGGCTAGGGCTCTCTGAATAAACGCCAATCGCGATACGCTACGACCAGCCAAAATCGTATTGACGCATCTCCGAATATGCGCTAAGGAGCATAATTCGCAAGATTTCGTCGGCTTGGGAGATCGAAATGCTTGAGGCCTTTATCATCGGCTTTTGGAAAACCATGGCGTGGCCAGCGTTTGGCTACATGCTGCTGGGCATCATCATTGGTTTCTGGGTCGGTCTGCTTCCCGGCATCGGCGGTTTGTCCACGCTTGCCCTGATGCTGCCATTTTCCTATTCCATCAAAGATCCGATTTCCGCCTTCGCATTTCTTCTTGGCATGCTTGCCGTGACCGGCACCACCGGAGATTTGACCTCTATTCTGTTTGGGATTCCCGGGGAGGGATCCTCAGCCGCCTTAATACTGGATGGCTATCCCATGTCGAAAAACGGCGAAGCTGGCCGCGCACTGGGCGCAGCGATTATGAGTTCTCTGTTCGGCTCCGTCATCGGCGCGCTCTCACTGGCGCTCTCAATTCCGATCGTGCGGCCGCTGGTGTTACTTTTCGGATCTCCCGAGCTGTTTATCATCGCCATTATGGGTATCACATTCATCGGCACCCTCGCCGGCCCGTCGCTTATCAAGGGACTGCTCTCCGGCGGCATTGGCTTGTTGCTCGCCGCCATCGGGGTGGATCCCCAGACCGGTTCGTTGCGCTACACCTTTGGAACTCTTTACTTATGGGATCGCCTCGATCTAGTCCCCGTCGTTGTCGGTATGTTCGCGATTCCGGAAATTGTCGATCTCGCCGTGCGCGGCACCAGCATCGCGAGCGATAAACAAGAAAAGCTCAGCGGTGTCATGGAAGGAGTGAAAGACACTTTTCGCCATTTTTGGCTCGTGACCCGCTGCAGCTTGATCGGTGTTTACTTCGGCGTTCTGCCGGTGCTCGGCGCCAATGTGGCACAATGGATTTCCTACGCTCATGCGGTTCAAGGCTTGAAGGATAAAACGCGCGCCGGCAAGGGCGCCGTGGAAGGCGTTTTAGGTCCCGGCGCCGCCAACAACTCGACGCGCGGCGGCGATCTCATCCCAACCATCGCATTCGGCATTCCCGGCAGCGGCTCCATGGCACTTCTGCTCGGCGCCATGCTGATTGTCGGCTTGAACCCAGGACCGGAGATGCTCAAGTCGCGCCTGGATGTCACATTCTCAATGGTGTGGGTGTTGATCATCTCCAATGTGATCGTCGCCGGCCTCTGCTTTCTGATCTTGAATCACCTTGCCGCCCTGACTTTCGTGCGCGGTACCCTGCTGATTCCCTTCCTGCTGTTTCTTGTCTTTATCGGTTCCTTCACTGCGAATAACGATCTCGCGGACATCGTCGTAACGCTGATTTTTGGTTTCATCGGCTATTTCATGATCAAGTTCGGATGGCCCAGGCCGCCGCTGGTCCTCGGGCTCACCCTCGGGAAGATCGCCGAGAACTACCTCTGGATATCGACCGCAGCGTACGGCGCCAAATGGCTTTTATTCCCGACGGTGCTGATCCTGATCGCAATCACCGTCTTCACCGTCGCCTATCCAACCATCAAAGAACGATTGGGCAAGGCCAAATACGAACGCCCCGAAGACGCGATGTGAGGTCTTCCGACCCCTGGGGCCTTGAGAGATTTATAGCAAAGCGCCGATACCCGCCGTGGCGAATGGCTATCGCCGGCACGGCGTCTTTTCATTGCCTGCTAAGAACGCAAAACCCAACATCGCTTCCGAGTGGTTGACACATGCTTAGTCTCGGTGGGATAAGAAAACTAGGCTGAAGCGCGCAAAGGGAGGAGACCCTACTATGACCCATGATCTAGTCATCAAGAACGGAACGGTTGTCGATGGCACAGGCAACGCCGGATTTTCGGCTGACGTGGCGATCGACGGCGACAAGATTTCTGCCATTGGAAAAAACCTCGGCTCCGGTAAAAAAGAAATCGATGCCAAGGGACATGTCGTGGCGCCGGGATTCATCGATTCGCATACGCACATGGATGCTTTCGTGGTTCAGTATCCGAACGGCAATCCGGTGGTGAACTACGGCGTCACGAGCATAGTCATCGGCGATTGCGGCGCTTCCTGCTCTCCGGTGCCGCCGAAACCTGAACCGCGCCAGGTCCTGGTCCAGTATCTCCGCCGCGTGCTTGACAAATACGTCGACGATAAAGACTGGCGTTGGAACACGTTCGGCGATTATCTGAATTACCTCGAAGGCAAAGTGGCGATCAACGTATTACCGCTCATGCCCCATTCGCCGGTGCGTCTGACCGTCATGGGTGAAGCCGCCTATCAGCGCGCCGCCAATCCGGAAGAGTTGGATACGATGAAAAAAATGGTGCGCGAGGGCATGGAGCTCGGCGCCATCGGTTTTTCCACCAGTCCGCGCGGCGGCCCCGCCATTCATGCGGGCACGCCGAGCACGTTCGCCGAGCACGACGAAATCATCGAGCTCGCCAATGTCGCCGGCGAATACGGCGGCTGCTTTCAGTTCAATGGCTTTCAGATGATCCTCCAGCCGGAGTCCGGCGTGCCGGAGATGCTGACCAAAATCAAAGGCCTGCAGATCGGCAACGAATTCCGGGTTCGCCCCGGAGCCAAGGCTGCGGGCATGCAGTCGATCAAATACATGGAAGAAGCGCAGAAACGCGGCCAGGACATTTGCGGCGTGGTTATTCCCTACCAGCACATTCGCCGTTTCAATTTCGACGACTGCTTTCTGTTCAACGGGCTGCCGACCTGGGAGGCGATCAAGAACTCATCCGATATCAAAACCAAGCTCCAAGACAAAGAGATTCGGAGAAAGATCGAGCAGGAGCGCATCGCCTGCCAGGGCAAACTCGAATTTCCGGAATGGCACGGCTGGGACCGGGTGGTTTTCGAGCACCTGGAAAAACCCGAGCTGAAAAAATTCGAGCTCAAGAATGTCGAAGAGATTTCCCGGATGACGGAGAAACCTCCGGTCGATGCCTTCTTCGATACTTGGACCGAAGACAACCTCAATTCCGCAATCTGTTATCACGGCCTCGCCAATGCCCATCCTGAGTTGCTGGCCGAAATGATCAAATCGGATACGAGCCTCATCGGCACGGATGTGGGCGCACATCTCGATCGTTTCTTCTGGCATGGCGCACCGACGAAAATTCTCGGCTACTGGACGCGCGAGAAACACCTTTTCAGCCTCGAACAGGCGGTGCACAAAATTACCGGATATCCGGCAAAGAAACTGCGCCTCAATCGGGGTGTTCTGAAGGAAGGCATGCCGGCGGACGTGACGGTATTCGATGCCGACAAGATCGACGATCTGGTGAGCAAAAAGCTTCCCGATATGGTCGACGCTCAGGAAGTACGGCGCCACCCGCCGGGCATGAAAGCTGTGGTCGTCAATGGCGCAACGGTGGTCGAAGACGGTCACTGTAACGACGTCTTTCCCGGCAAAGTGCGCCGCCAGCAGCTCTGTCTAGCCAACTAACGACTCGCGTCTTCATATTTTCGGCCCTCGCTTCGCCCTCTCCCTGCGGGAGAGAGGGTTGGGGCGAGGGCACCGTCTTTGAATCACACTCCAAGAGAGGATGCCATGACCGCGTCTGCCATCGATATTCATCATCACTACGTTCCCCAGAGCCTTTTGGAAGAAGCCAAAAAAAACGGCAACCATCTCGGCGTCGAGCTGGTCGACAAAGACGGACAGCAGTCTTTGTCATTCGCCGGTGGGCCGCCGTTTGTCCTGCATCCAGAGCTTCCGGCCATCGACCAGCGATTAAAGATGATGACGGATTCCGAGCTCGCGATGGCCGCCCTCGAGGCGCATACCGCCACGCTCGGTTATCGCCTCACGGGTGCACAGGGTGAAAACTGGTGCAACGTCTACAACGACGGTATCCATGAGCTGGTCAAGCGTTATCCGGAGCGTTTTGTCGGTTTGGCATCGGTGCCATTGCAAGATCCGGTGCGCGCCGCCAAAGTGCTGGAGCGCGCCGTACGTGATTTGAATTTTCGCGGCGGCTACATCGGCACCAACGTCAACGGCACCTACTACGGCACCACGGACTTCGATCCGTTTTGGGCCAAGGCGCAAGAGCTGGACGTGATGGTGGTGATGCATCCCGAGGATGTTGCCGGCGCCGATAAGATGAATCCGTACGGTCTCAAATTAATCTGCGGCAACCCGGCGGATAGCGCGCTTTGCTTCGGCTTTCTGACCTATAGCGGCGTGTTCGATCGTTTTCCCAACTTGAAGCTGTGCATTCTGCACGGCGGCGGCTTCTTTCCCTATCATCTCGGCCGTTTTGATCGCGGCTGGGAAGTGCGCGCCGGAGCGCGCGCCGCCAAAGCCAAGATGGCGCCAAGCGCCTATTTAAAAAATATTTATTACGATGACATGATTTATCGCCTCGATACGATCAAGTACCTGATCGGCCTCGGCGGCGTCGATCACATCATGGTCGGCACCGATTATCCTTACGATCTCGGCGACTGGGATGCGGCGAAAAAAATTGCCCAGCTCGATATTCCTGATGTCGACAAACGCTTGATGCTCGACGGCAACGCCAGGCGGCTGTTGCGAATCAAGTAACGGCGCCGGACGCGGCGTGCGATCAGCAGACCGGGCAATGCGGAGAGTTACCGATTCATTGCCTCGAAAAGGTGCAGTTGTTTGGTGTGTCCTTCGTCTTCGAAATGAACCGGATACTTGGCGGTAAAACAGGCGTCGCAAAACCCGTCGCGCCGGCCGCCGAAATACGCATACATACCTTCGTTGCTCAAGTAAGCTAGCGTATCGGCCTCGATATAGCGGCGGATTTCTTCAACCGAATTCGTGGACGCAATCAATTCCGAGCGAGTCGGCGTGTCGATGCCGTAATAACAAGGACTGATGGTCGCCGGTGAGCTGATGCGCATGTGCACTTCCTTGGCACCCGCGTCGCGCAGCATGCGAATAATTTTTCGGCTCGTGGTGCCGCGCACGATCGAATCGTCCACCACAATGACGCGCTTGCCATTCAAGACATCGCGCTGAGCGTTGAGCTTGATCTTCACTCCGAAATTCCGAATCGTCTGCTGCGGCTCGATGAACGTACGGCCAACGTAGTGATTGCGGATCAAACCGAACTCCAACGGAATCTTCGATTCCTCCGCATAGCCGATCGCCGCCGGCACTCCTGAGTCAGGCACGGGCGTGACCAGATCCGCCGGCACCGCACTTTCGCGCGCCAGCTGGCGCCCGAGCGCCTTCCGGACCTGGTAGACGTTGTGCCCGAAGAGATTGCTGTCCGGTCGAGCGAAATAAATATACTCGAAAATGCATTTGGCGTGGGGCGCGGGTGGAAAGGGCTTGAGCGATTCCATTCCGTCCGAGCCAATCGTGATAATTTCGCCGGGCTCCACGTCGCGAATGAACTCCGCCTCGATCAAGTCCAAAGCGCAGGTTTCCGAAGCAAAGACGTAAGCGCCGCGATTTTTTCCTTCCGGAAACCTACCCAGCACCAGCGGGCGAAATCCGTACGGGTCGCGCGCCGCAATCAGCTTGTCGAGCGTCAAGAACAACAGCGAATAGGCGCCGCGGGCGCGGCTCAGCGCTTCGACAATCCGTCCCATCAAGCTGGTTTCCTTCGAAGTCGCGATGAGATGAATGATCACTTCGGTGTCGGTGGTGGATTGAAAGATCGAGCCCGAGCGTTCCAGTTCTTCGCGCAGCACCGCGCCGTTGACGAGGTTGCCGTTGTGGGAAATCGCGATCGGACCTTGGGAATACTCGACGACGAACGGCTGGGCGTTCTTCAAGTGGCTCTGCCCGGCGGTGGAGTAGCGATTGTGTCCAATCGCGCTCGTGCCCTCGAGTCGTTTGATGACGTCTTCTTTAAATGCGTCGGCGACCAAACCCATTTGCCGGTGCGAGATCAGCCCCTTGCCGTCCGAAGACACGATGCCGCAGGATTCTTGACCGCGATGTTGCAAGGCATAGAGTCCAAGATAGACCATGTTAGACGCCTCCGGGTGGCCGAAGATGCCCATCACCGCGCACTCATCGTGAAATTTGTCCGACATGATCGGGTTCGTATTGAGCGCCACGCTCGAGTTGTCGAAAAGGTTACTTCAGTCTCGACGTCAGTCCCATCGACCAGATTCCCTTAAGCTCCTCCACTGAAACCTGCACGAGCGGCTGGAAAACAAACCGCGTGCCACCGACCGTGCCGATCACTTGCATGGGCACGCTGTGCCGTGCGGCAATTTGCTGCAATTGATCTAGATTTTGTTCCTTGAGCGAAACGATAATTCGGGATTGTGATTCGCTAAACAGCAAAGCATCGCCGCGGATCATCTCCCGGCTGTCGATCCGTACGCCGACCGGCTTTTCACCGCCAACGCAACATTCCGCCAGGGCCACCGCCATTCCGCCATCGGACACATCGTGAGCGGAGCATAAAACCTCCTGCTCGATCGCCTCCGTGCAACATCTCTGAACGGCGCTTTCCATCTTTAAATCGATCCACGGCGGCGTCCCGCGCGTGATTCCATGGACCCATTTCAAATATTCACTTCCCCCCAACTCTTCTCGCGTGCGTCCGAGCAACACCACGACATCCCCAGATGCTTTAAACCAGGGTGTGACCACGCGGTCGATTTTTTCGATAAGTCCCACCATGCCAATGGTGGGTGTGGGATAGATCGGCACGCCGTCAGTTTCATTATAGAAACTCACGTTACCACTCACAACCGGAACGTTGAGGGCCAGGCAGGCCGAGCGCATGCCTTGTATCACTTGAGCGAATTGCCACATGACCTCGGGATTTTCCGGACTGCCGAAATTCAAGCAATCGGTCAAGCCGATTGGACGGGCACCGACGCATGCGAGATTACGCGCGGCTTCTGCGACGGCGAGCACGCCGCCAACGTACGGATCGAGATAGCAATACCGGCTATTGCCATCGACGGTCAATGCCAATCCTTTGTGGGTTCCCTTGATCCGAATCACCGCGGCGTCAGCGCCGGGAGCCATCACGGTATTGGCGCGCACATAGTGATCGTATTGCCGGTAAATCCATTCCTTCGATGCAATGTTCGGCGCTCCCAACAACTGCTTCAGCGCCGCGTCCAGGTCGCCGGGCTCTTTCAGTTTCGCCAGATCGAGTTGCTGCACCTGTTCCTGATAAACCGGTCGCGTCGCGGGCCGTTGGTAAACCGGTGCGTCCTTCGTCAGCGCGCGAATCGGGATCCGCGCCACTTCATGGTCGTGCCATAGGGCGCGAAATTGCTGATCATCAGTGACCTTGCCGATCACCACCGCGTCGAGATCCCATTTCTCGAAAATTTCCTGGATCTCCGGTTCCGTGCCTCGCCTGGCCACCAAAAGCATTCGCTCCTGTGATTCGGATAGCAGAATTTCGTAGGGAGTCATGCCCTTTTCGCGGAGCGGCACCGCGGAGAGATCCAACTCGATGCCACAGCCGCCGCGACCGGCCATTTCCGTCGAGGAGCTCGTAAGTCCGGCAGCGCCCATGTCCTGAATGCCGATAATGAAATCTTTTTCCATCAGCTCGAGACACGCTTCGAGGAGTAATTTCTCCGTGAAGGGATCGCCGACTTGCACCGTGGGACGGCGCTGCTCTTTTTCTTCGGAAAACGATTCCGACGCCATGGTGGCGCCGTGAATGCCGTCCCGCCCCGTTTTCGAGCCCACATAAATCACCGGATTACCGGTGCCACGGGCGATTCCCGTGAAGATCCGGTTCTTTTTTACAATGCCAAGGGTAAACGCGTTGACCAGGATATTGGCGTTGTAGCATTCATCGAAGTAGCATTCGCCGCCAACGGTCGGCACTCCAATGCAGTTGCCATAGCCGCCGATGCCGGCAACAACGCCGGAGAGCAAGTAACGGGTCCGCGGGTGGTCGATGGCGCCAAAGCGGAGCGAATCGAGGGACGCCACCGGCCGCGCGCCCATGGTAAAAATATCGCGCAAGATACCGCCGACACCCGTGGCCGCCCCCTGGTAGGGCTCGATGAAAGACGGATGGTTGTGGCTCTCCATCTTGAAAGCCACGGCAAGACCGCCGCCGATATCCACGACGCCGGCGTTCTCGCCCGGACCTTGCAACACGTGGCGACCTTCGGTGGGCAGGTTCTTAAGGTAAGATCGTGAGCTCTTGTAGCTGCAGTGCTCCGACCACATCACGGAAAATACACCCAGTTCGGTGAAGTTGGGCTCGCGGCCGAGCGCCTTGACGATTTTTTGATATTCTTCGGCTGTAAGGCCGTGGGCGGCGACAAGTTCGGCTGTTACTGCAGGCTGAGTAAACTCCTGACCCGCCGGTTCAAGCATGCGGAGTTACCCGATCAGCGCATGCTGCGGTGATGGACATGAACAGCTTGGCGCCATCTTCACTCCCCAGAAGCGCATTACAGGCATCTTCAGGATGCGGCATCAAACCGAAAACGTTCCGCGCCTGATTGCAAATCCCGGCAATGTTTTCAACAGAACCGTTTGGATTGGCGCTGGCCGCGGGCCTGCCTTTGGCATCGACATAGCGCAGCAAGATCTGGCGATTTTTTCGCAAGCTCTCGAGAGTCTTAGAGTCCGCATAGTAGCAACCCTCGCCGTGCTTTACCGGCATGCGCAGGAGCTGCCCTTTTTTAAGACTCGATGTAAACGGCGTGTCCGTTTCCTCCACCCGCAAATGGACCGGCTGGCAAACAAACTGTAGCCCGCTATTGCGCACCAGCGCCCCCGGCAACAAACCCGACTCGCACAGAATCTGAAATCCATTGCAGATGCCGAGCACGAGCCCGCCGCTGTGAGCAAATTTCATCAACCCGCGCATGATCGGGGAAAACCGCGCCATCGCGCCGCACCGCAAGTAGTCACCGTAGGAAAATCCCCCCGGCAGCACGATGCAATCAAAGTTACCGGCAAGCTCGTCCTTATGCCAAAGCGCCTTGACCTTCTGCCCCAAATCGGTTTTCAGGCAGTCGATGACATCATGATCGTCGCAGGAGCCCGGAAAGGTAATCACACCCCAACGCATATCAGTACCAAGTGCTGAGTGCTGAGTCCTGTGCTGAGTAGGAAACGGATTTGTCTTTCCGAAGCCTCAGTCCTCAAAGCTCAGTCCTCAGTCCGTTTTACTCCTTACTAATCTCAAACCGATAGTCTTCGATGACAGGATTTGCCAGCAGCTTGTCGCACATTTCCCGAATTTGCGCCTCCGCGCTCTCGCGCGACGCCGCCTCTACTTCGAGCTCCAGGAATTTACCTACCCGCACGTCCTGGACTCCGTTGTAGCCGAAGGTGTGCAGTGATCGCTCGATCGCCTTGCCCTGCGGATCAAGAACACCCTTTTTTAACGACACAAAAATTCTAACACGCATCGTCTTCTTTTCTAAGCGCGGCCGTTCAGCGGAACACCCGGCGGAAAATGACATCGATGTTTGCCAGGTGGTGTTTGACACGCCATAAATTGTCGATCTCTTGAGCCGACAGGTAGCGGCGAATCTCGGCGTCCGCAAGCAGCTCGCGCTTTAGATCGCCGCCTTGCTTTCCTGCTTTGAGCGCATGGGACTGAACCATGCGATAAGCCACATCCCGCGCAACACCTTTGTCGACCAGAGCGAGCAGTACCTTTTCTGAGAAAACCGCGCCGCCGCTCTTCGCTAGATTGCGCGCCATGTTTTCGGGATAAACACATAAATTGCCTAGGACATAATTCATCCGACGCAGCATGAAATCGAGCGCAATCGTGGCATCCGGGGCGATCACCCGCTCAACGGACGAGTGGCTGATGTCGCGCTCATGCCAGAGTGGAATATTTTCCATCGCAGCATGCGCATACGAGCGCATGAGCCGCGCCAAGCCCGAGACGTTTTCCGATAAAATCGGGTTTCGTTTGTGCGGCATCGCCGACGATCCCTTTTGCCCCTGAGTAAACGGCTCCTCGGCCTCCTGAACTTCGGTGCGCTGCAGGTGGCGTATTTCCACGGCGAACTTCTCGAGCGAGCTCGCGATCAGCGCCAGAGTCGAAAAGTAATAAGCATGGCGGTCACGCTGAACGATCTGGTTCGATACCGGTGCCGGTTTGAGACCGCTTTTCCGGCAGACGTAGGCCTCGACCTGCGGTGGGATTTGCGCAAATGTCCCCACTGCGCCCGATATTTTCCCAACGCAGATATCCTCTACCGCGTGGTGAAAACGCGACAGGTGGCGCTGCATTTCCTGATACCAGATGGCGAGCTTGAGGCCGAAAGTAATCGGCTCCGCATGCACTCCATGAGTTCGCCCGATCATCACCGTCCATTGATACTTTCGTGCCTGCCGACGCAGCACGGTGAGCAAGTCTTTGATGTCTTGTTCGAGAATCGCCGAAGCTTCCTTGAACTGTATCGCCAGTGCCGTGTCCATGACGTCCGAAGAGGTCATGCCGACATGCAGATAACGCGCATCGTCACCGATGGTTTCCGCGACCGCGCTCAAGAAGGCAATCGTTTCGTGCTTCACCTCGGCTTCGATGGCGCGGATACGCTTCACGTCGAGGCGGGCTTTTTTTCGAATGCGCGAAATCGCCGCTTTCGGCACTCTGCCCATTCGCGCCAGACCCTCGGCCGCGAGAATTTCCACGTCGAGCCATTTTTGAAAGCTATTCTCTTCGCTCCAGATCCGGCCCATTTCCGGCCGGGTATAACGGGGGATCATGGAAATTTAGCTTAAGTGGTAAGTCGTGAGCGGTCAGCGCGCCTTACTCCTCACCCCTGACTCCTCACATGTGTTGTCCGTATGTCCGAATCCGCGTGACTCTCTCGCCGAACTGGGTAGCTCCTCGACTTCGACCCATTGCGCACGCACGACCCGCTGTATAGTCATCTGCGCGATACGTTGGCCGCGCTGAATCACGATCGGCTCGCTGCCGAGATTGATCGCGATCAGCTGAATCTCGCCACGGTAATCCGAATCGATCGTGCCCGGACTATTGATCATCGTCAAACCCTGCCGTAAAGCCAGCCCGCTGCGCGGCCGAATTTGCGCTTCAAACCCTGGCGGAAGCGCGATCGCGAGGCCCGCGGGAATGAGCGCGCGCTCGAGCGGCGCCAGCGTTCGATCGTGCTCGATGTCCGCGCAGATATCCATTCCTGCCGCGCCCTCGGTCATGTACGCCGGCAAATCGAGCTGATTGACCCCGGGCCGTATCCGTCTGATCTCGATACGAAGTTGTTCCACAGATGCCGCCGAATGGATCAAACCCGGTGCCGGTCAAACAGGCAGATTTAGATTTTTGATCTGAAACTTGTCGTTGAAGTCACCCAGGAGCGTCAGTGTCATCGCACCCTTGGCGAAAAGCGTATCGGCGAGCTCGATCACCTCATCGCGCGACACGGCGCGGATTTTTTGGCAGATTTCATCGATGCTAATCGCTTGGCCGAAATAGATTTCATTGCGCGCGACGTGACTCATCCATGAGTCCGTCGATTCCAGGCCTAAGATCATGCTCCCGACCAACTGACCTTGAGTGCGCGCAATCTCGTTTTCGCTCACATTCCCGGCCGCCATTTTTTTCAACTCCTGGAGGATTAGCTCGACGACCTCTTCGGTTGAATCCAGGCTCGTGCCCGCATACACGCCGAGATAGCCCACGTCTTTGTAGGCGGACGAGAAGGAATAAACAGAGTAAGCCTTGCCGCGCTTTTCGCGGATCTCCTGAAACAACCGCGAGCTCATGCCGCCGCCTAGCAGCGTATTGAGCACATAGGCGATGTAGCGCTTGGGATGCGCTTGTGGAATACCGGCGACGCCCAGACAGAGATGAACCTGTTCCAGCGATTTGAGGTGGGGAAAAATTCCATTACCCATCTCCGGGACCGTTTCACCGGTGCAACTAGGATGCGGATCGTGATTTCGCTCCTGCACCGAGCCAAGCCGAGCTGCCATCTCGTCGACCACTGCGGCGTGCTGAAAATTGCCGGCGATCGAGACGATCACCCGGCGCGGCTGATAACGGGACTTGAAAAATTCAATGATGTCCTCGCGCCGGAACTGGTTGACGGTTTCCTCCCGGCCGCAAATCGGCCGGCCGATCGGATGGTTCTTGAAGAAATCGAGATTGAAAAGATCATGCACGTAATCGTCGGGGGTGTCTTCCGCCTGGGAAATCTCCTGTAAAATGACCGAACGCTCCCGTTCGATCTCGTCGGCGTCGAAGCTCGAGTTCAAGAAAATATCGGTCAGAAGATCGATCGCCAGCGGCAGATTTTCGTCAAGCACCTTGGCGTAATAGCAAGTATGCTCTTTCGCGGTAAACGCATTGATGACGCCACCCACGGCGTCCATTTCTTCGGCGATTTGCGCTGCGCTGCGCCGCTCCGTGCCTTTGAAAAGCAAATGCTCGATGAAATGCGAAAGCCCGTTTTCGGCTTCGCTTTCATGACGCGAGCCGTTTTCGACCCAAATGCCCAGGCTAACGGAGCGATGCTCCGGCATTTCATTGGATACGATCCGGATGCCGTTGTCGAGGACGGTTTTGGAGAACATCAAGAAATCACGCGCGATGCGTTGCTAAGAATTGGCTGGCTCGCCCGAATTGCCGGTCTCCTGCAATGCTTCCTTCCGGCTGAGGCGAATCTTTCCCTGTTTGTCGATTTCGAGAACTTTGACCATGACCTCATCGCCTTCTTTCAGCACGTCGCTAACTTTGCGTACGCGCTCGGGCGCCAATTGAGAAATGTGCACGAGACCATCGGTGCCGGGTAGAATCTCGACGAAGGCGCCGAATTCCACAATTTTCCGCACCGTGCCTTTATAAATTTTTCCGACTTCAGCTTCTGCGGCAATCCGTTGCACCATCTCGATCGCCTTCTGTGACGCCGCCTCGTCGATGGAAGCAATCGTCACCGTGCCGTCGTCTTCCACGTCCATTTTTACGCCGGTCGCTTCGATGATGCCGCGAATCACCTTCCCCCCCGGTCCGATAATCTCGCGAATCTTCTCCGGTCTGACTCTCAAGGTGATGATCCGCGGCGCATGGCCGGAGACATTGGTGCGCGCTGCGGCTAAAGTCTCGTTCATGACGTTGAGGATATGGAGTCGCCCTTCCTTCGCCTGATGCAGCGCCTGGCGCATGATGTCACGATTGACGCCGCTGATCTTGATGTCCATTTGCAGCGAAGTGACACCGCTCGCTGTGCCGGCGACTTTAAAGTCCATGTCGCCCAAATGGTCTTCGTCGCCGAGAATGTCGGACAGCACGCGCACATGCTCGCCTTCTTTGATCAGCCCCATGGCAATACCCGCCACCGGCGCGGACACCGGCACGCCGGCATCCATCAACGAGAGCGAACCGCCGCAAACCGTCGCCATGGACGTTGAACCGTTCGACTCGAGAATCTCCGAGACGATTCGGATCGTGTACGGGAACCCGTCTTCCGCCGGCAACACCGGCACCAGGGCGCGCTCGGCAAGATTGCCGTGGCCGATTTCACGCCGTCCGGGACCGCGCAGGAACTTGACCTCGCCGACGCTGAAGGGCGGAAAATTATAGTGCAGCATGAACTTTTTG